>NZ_JBEFDG010000006.1:0-11021 GCF_040137905.1 Corticimicrobacter sp. | reverse complement strand
AAGCCGCACGTGAACGTGGGCACGATCGGTCACGTTGACCACGGCAAGACGACGCTGACGGCAGCGATTGCAACGGTGCTGGCCAAGAAGTTCGGCGGTGACGCCAAGGGCTACGACCAGATCGACAACGCGCCGGAAGAGAAGGCACGCGGTATCACGATCAACACCTCGCACGTGGAATACGAAACGGCTGCGCGTCACTACGCACACGTTGACTGCCCGGGCCACGCTGACTATGTCAAGAACATGATCACGGGTGCAGCGCAGATGGACGGCGCGATCCTGGTGGTGTCCTCGGCTGACGGCCCGATGCCGCAGACGCGCGAGCACATTCTGCTGAGCCGCCAGGTTGGCGTGCCGTACATCATCGTGTTCCTGAACAAGGCCGACATGGTGGACGACGCTGAGCTGCTGGAACTGGTCGAGATGGAAGTTCGCGAACTGCTCTCGAAGTATGACTTCCCGGGCGACGACACCCCGATCATCAAGGGTTCGGCCAAGCTGGCGCTCGAAGGCGACCAGAGCGAACTGGGTGAGCCGGCGATCCTGAGCCTGGCCGAAGCGCTGGACAGCTACATCCCGACGCCTGAGCGTGCCGTGGACGGTACGTTCCTGATGCCGGTTGAAGACGTGTTCTCGATCTCGGGTCGTGGTACGGTGGTGACGGGTCGCGTCGAGCGCGGCATCGTCAAGGTCGGCGAAGAAATCGAAATCGTCGGTATCAAGGACACGGTCAAGACGACTTGCACGGGCGTGGAAATGTTCCGCAAGCTGCTGGATCAAGGTCAGGCAGGCGACAACGTCGGTATTCTGCTGCGCGGCACCAAGCGTGAAGACGTCGAGCGTGGTCAGGTTCTGGCCAAGCCCGGCTCGATCAAGCCGCATACCGAGTTCACCTCCGAGGTGTACATTCTGTCCAAGGAAGAAGGTGGCCGTCACACGCCGTTCTTCAACGGCTATCGTCCCCAGTTCTACTTCCGCACGACGGACGTGACGGGCACGATCGATCTGCCGGCCGACAAGGAAATGGTTCTGCCGGGCGACAACGTCTCGATGACGGTCAAGCTGCTGGCCCCCATCGCCATGGAAGAAGGTCTGCGCTTCGCCATCCGTGAAGGCGGTCGTACCGTCGGCGCCGGCGTCGTCGCCAAGATCATCGCCTGATCGCTGGCATAAGCCTTGTGCGAAGGCCTTCCGGCCTTCGCACCTCTCATTCGCTCTTTAGGAACCCACATGAAGAACCAAAAAATCCGCATCCGTCTGAAAGCATTCGACTATCGTCTGATCGATCAGTCGGCTGCCGAAATCGTCGATACGGCCAAGCGTACCGGTGCTGTCGTTCGCGGTCCCGTACCCCTGCCCACCCGTATCCGCCGCTACGACGTGCTGCGTTCGCCGCACGTCAACAAGACGTCGCGTGATCAGTTCGAAATCCGTACCCATCAGCGCCTGATGGACATCGTTGATCCCACCGACAAGACGGTTGATGCGCTGATGCGCCTCGATCTGCCGGCCGGTGTCGACGTCGAGATCGCCCTGCAGTAATCAGGGTCATGTCCCGGAAAAAGCCACTATTTAGTGGCTTTTTTTATGGGCTGAATTTTTACTGCTACCCCTATACTGAACACTTGGGTCAGATTCTGTCAGTGACATCTGCGTAATTCGATGGATTGTTGACAATTGCTTCATTGCAGCAGGTCTGGTGGATAGCGATGTATGCACAGGCAGGGCATGTGTGCCCGGCGATGTGCTGGAATGGCGGATGTGAGCAGCAAACCGGCAAAACAGGACAGGGATATCGAGCATATTCATCGAAGGATGACGGATATGTTGCCTGTGGCGGTGTTCGTCGTGGATGCACAGGGATGCATTCTGTATGCCAACCCCGAGAGTTCTCGACTGTTTGGTCGCTCCCTTGATGTGCTGGCAGGCAGTCACATTACCGCATTGCTGTCACGCAGTGGATTCGTCAATGAGGACAAGAGCCAGCCTTGGGCTGAATTTGCCGCTCGACATATGCGCAGGGGAGAAACCTGGCATTGGCTGAGAGAAACAAACGGCGCTGCAGCCATGCGTATGCATATTGCGCCCATCCAGCCCGATGATCATTATCTGGTCTGTGTCGAAGAACTGCTGCTGACAGAGCAGTTTCCAGAACATGTCAAAGGCTATGACCTGCTCACCAATCTGCCTAACCGGCACATGGCTGAAGCCCATCTGCGGCGGTTGCGCAGGCAACTGAAGGCAGATAATGACAGCGATCTGCTCTATTACCTGCTGATCGATATCGATAATTTCCGCTATATCAATAATACATTGGGTCATCACGTTGGCGATCAGGTGCTGCTGACAGCCGCCCGGCGTTTTTCGCAGTGCTGCAGCACGGGAGAGTTTCTGGCACGCCTGGAAAGCGATGAATTTGTCGTGATTATCCAGTGCCCGGCGGAGACCGCACTGATCGAAATTCTCGACAAGCTTATCGCCTGTCTGTCCGAGCCTTTTGTGCTGGGGCGGCACCATCTCGACATCAGTGCAACGATTACCGCGAACGAATATACGGTGGTCGAGGCCGGCCTGATGGTGCTGACCCTCAATACCCGTACGATGCTGGACCAGGCACAGGATGCTACATTGCAGTACCAGCGTTTCTTTACGCAGGAAACCGCCCAGCAGATCTACAAGAATATTGCCCTCGCCAAGGATATCGAGGAAGGGCTCGACAAGAACGAGTTTTTCCTGGAGTACCAGCCTCAGGTGTGCGCGGCCAGTGGCCAACTGGTCGGTGCCGAAGCCCTGATTCGCTGGAACCATCGCCGCTATGGTCGGCTGTCTCCGACTGAGTTCGTGCCGATTGCAGAAGAAACCCGCAAAATCATCCTGATCGGGGACTGGGTGCTGCAGAAAGCCTGCGAGCAGCTTGCCATTCTCAAGCAGGCGACCGGTCAGACCTTCCGCATTTCAGTCAACATTACGCCTGATCAGGTCCAGAATCCCGGTTTCTGTGATCGAGTTTTCGAGTTGTTGGCCATGTATCACCTTGACCCCCATTCACTCGAGCTGGAAATCACCGAAACCACGCTGGTCAGCGAAGTCGAAAGCGTAAAGCGCGCCCTGAGTGCCTTGAATCAGCGTGGGGTCTCCATTGCGCTGGATGACTTTGGCACGGGTTATTCGAGCCTGTCGCATCTGGCGCAGTTTCCGGTCAGCAGGCTCAAGATCGACCGCAGCTTCATCAATATGCTGCCGGACAACGATCATCATGCTGCATTGGTGGGCGCACTGATTTCCATGGGGCGCAAAATGGGCTTGAAGGTGGTTGCGGAAGGGGTGGAAACCTGGGGGCAGCGGGATTGGCTCCTGGCACAGGGATGCCATGAACTGCAGGGCTATCTGTTTGCCAGGCCACTGGGCGAAAAATCGTTGCTGGCACGGATTGTCGAAGAGGATCGTCGACGGCAATGATGTATGCTGTTGCGGTGTCGCGATTAAACATCACCGACCTTGTTTTTGCCAGCATAAAAGATTTGATTATTCTTGATGTTCTATCGATACTGTAAAGTAGATATACAGATTCTTAGTAAGTACAATCCCTGCACACTGTAAAAACAGTGTCGCGACGCAGGGTCATGCCTCAAGAATGCAAGCCGGAAGCTTGCAGCTCCGCCTTGCCGAACGGGACACACACTATGTCTGCCACCGGTTTTTCTCTTAAGTCCACCCTGTGCGCCGCGATTCTCCTGGCCCATGCAGGGCCTGCCCTGGCGCAACAGACAGGTGGTAACGCGCCTGCTGATACGCTTCAGACGGTTATCGATAAAGCGGTGACCACACACCCTGAAATCCGTGCTCGTGCCAACGATATGCTGTCGACCCTTGAGGGCCAGAACGTGGCCCGTGGTGCGCTGCGCCCGGAGGTCAATGCCAATGGTTGGGTCGGCAAGGAGTGGCGCAGCCATGTTCCTGACTCTTCCTCCTACAACTGGAACCGTCCGGGCTGGAGTGTCGAGTTGCGCCAGCTGATCTATGACGGCTGGAGTTCGGTCAATAATGTGCGTCAGCTGGGTTTCGAAAAACTGTCCGGCTACTATGAGTTGCTGGCCACGATCGACAACCTTGCAACCGAGGCATCACTGGCTTATCTCGATGTGCAGCGCTACCGCGAAATGGAACGCCTGGCTCGGGACAATTTCAATATCCACGAACAGACGCTGGCGCATTTGCGCGAACGCTCGATGTCCGGCGTAGGTCGTGGTGTGGATCTGGAGCAGGCCAATGGTCGCCTGGCGCTGGCGCAAAGCAACCTGATGACCGAGAGCGGCAATCTCAATGATGTTGCCCAGCGTTATCGCCGTGTGGTGGGCGAGTTTCCGGCCACCCATCTGGCAGCCGTGCCCGACATGGCCACGTTCCTGCCGACGCCGGAGGTCAAGGACTTTGCCAGCTCGGTGCGGATCAACCCCAGCTTGCTGTCCAAGCAGGCCCTGGTCCAGGCAGCAGAGGCGGGTGTGGAATCGGCGCGTGGCAATTTCCAGCCCACGCTGGAGTTCCTGGCATCGACTGGCCGTGATCGTGAAACCAATGCACCGGCCTCTCGCGATATCCAGAGTTCCCGCGTGCAACTGCGCATGAGCTACAACCTCTATCGTGGTGGTGCAGATGCTGCGCGTGTGCGTCAGACCTCGGCACAGCAGTATGCTGCGCAGGATGTGCGCGACTATACCTGCCGCAACGTGTCGCAGGAATTGTCGATCGCATGGAATACGGTCGAACGCCTGCGTGCCCAGATGCCCTATCTGGTCGAGCATGAGCTGGCGACCTCCAAGGTGCGTACGGCCTACCAGCAGCAGTTCCAGATCGGCCAGCGCTCGCTGCTCGATTTGCTGGATACCGAGAACGAACTGTTCGATGCGCGCCGTGCCCTGACCAATGCGCAATTCAACCTGCGCCAGGCAGAAATCCAGTGGCTGGCCCTGTCGCACAAGGTTCTGCCCATGGTGGGTCTGAGCCCGAATCAGGTCGCGCCCGAAGAGGATGCCAAGCTGCTGCTGCCTGATGAGGTGCTGGAGCAATGTCGCACTCCCATGCCTGACAACAGCAACCTGGCTCCGGTCGCCGTCACTTACCGCGACGGTATGGCACCTCCTGTGCTGACGCCGGTACAACAGAATGGTGCCGGTGCGGCTGGATGGTAGTCATTTCTTGCAGCAATGTTAGAATTCTTGTCATAAGTTGAGCAAGCCGGATGGCCAGGACATATGCAGTTTTGATGTCCTGGTTTTCTTATCTGAAGCGGCAAGGAGCGGCATGATGAGCGATAGCGACAACCATTTGGAAGGGCGCGCGCAGCAAGGCCCCGTTCACCAGGAAATGCAGGCGCTGGACGTCGGTTTCATCCGTGTGCTCGAAGATCTTATCGACACGCTGATCGACAATGGCGTCTTGCGTCTGACTGACTTGCCGCCCCAGGCACAGGACAAGCTCAATCAACGCAAGCGTGCGCGGCAGAAGCTGCGCAATTCGCTGGACCTGATTGGCGAGGATGATGACAGCACCATCTGATGAAATGCCGGACCGCGCATGGCAGATGCCGGCCCATGAAACACATGACGATCCCCTCTTGAGCTGTCTGGTTGCCGTTCTTCGGCACCATGGCGTGGATTGCACAGGTCAGGGCCTGTCGCAGGGATTGCCTCTGGTCGGACATCGCATGGTGCCTTCGCTGCTGGCACGGGCGGCTGCTCGCGTGCAGTGTTCGGCACGGCTGGTCCGGCGCAACCTTGCAAACCTGCCGGCTGGCCTGCTGCCTGTCATCCTGATGCTCAATGGCGCACGCGCCTGCGTGCTGCTGGAAGTGCGGGAGCAAACCTGCCTGGTGCAGTTTCCGGAGTCGGACAGCCCGGTAGAGATTGCCACGCAGGAACTGCTCGAACGCTACACCGGACTGGCGTGTTTCGTCCGTCCGAATTTCCGTTTCGAGAAACGCAACCAGACCCAGACCAAGACACGTGCCGGACACTGGTTCTGGAGTGTGGTGATGGAGAACCGGCGGCTCTATCGTGATGCACTGCTGGCTGCCTTGCTGATCAATATCTTTGCAATGGCCATGCCGCTGTTCACCATGAACGTGTATGACCGCGTGGTGCCCAACAATGCTGTCGAGACACTCTGGGTACTGGCGGGCGGCATTGGACTGGTCCTGATTTTCAACTATGTATTGAGCACGATTCGCGCCCATGTGGTGGATACTGCCAGCAAGAAGATCGACGTCAAGCTTTCGGCGCAGATCATGGAGCGGGTGCTGGACCTGAAAATGGAGAACCGGCCTGCCTCGGTCGGGTCGTTTGCCTCCAATCTGCGGGCTTTCGAGTCGGTGCGCGACTTCATCGCCTCAGCCAGCCTGACAACGCTGGTGGATCTGCCGTTCGTTCTGCTGTTCCTGGCGGTACTGGCCTGGATCTCGCCCTACATGCTGATCCCGCCACTGGTCGCTATTGTGCTGGTGCTGATCGTGTCGGCGGCGGCACAGATCCGCATGGAACAGCTCACGCTGGAAACCTTCCAGGCATCTGCACAGCGCAATGCCACGCTGATCGAAGCCCTCTCGGGCATGGAAACCATCAAGACCCTCAACGCGCAGGGCAGTATCCAGCGCAAGTACGAAGGGGCCACCCAGTTCCTGGCACACATGGGGGGCAAGCTCAAGTTGATATCGTCATCGACCGTGGGTTTCATCCAGATGGTGCAGCAACTGGTTTCGGTGGCTGTCGTGATTATCGGGGTGTACCTGGCTTCCGAATCGGCCATTTCGATGGGTGGCATCATCGCTGCCTCGATGATCGCCGGGCGGTGTCTGGCTCCTTT
Source organism: Corticimicrobacter sp. (assembly GCF_040137905.1). Taxonomy (NCBI): domain Bacteria; kingdom Pseudomonadati; phylum Pseudomonadota; class Betaproteobacteria; order Burkholderiales; family Alcaligenaceae; genus Corticimicrobacter; species Corticimicrobacter sp. Next base: position 4,160 of record NZ_JBEFDG010000006.1, on the reverse strand, counting down.
GGGGCAGGTGGCGGGTCTGCTGATGCAGTATCACCAGGCCAAGACGTCGCTGGCATCGGTCAACCAGGCCATGGAAATGCCGATCGAGCATCCAGCAGGCAGACAGTTTGTGCCACGTCCCAAGCTGCAGGGCAGTATCGAGTTCCGTAATGTGACCTTTACCTATCCGGGGGCCGAGCAGGCGGCACTGGCCGGTATCAGTTTCAAGCTCAAGGCAGGTGAGAAGGTCGGAGTGATCGGGCGTATCGGCTCAGGCAAGTCCACGCTCGAGAAGCTCATTCTGGGGCTGTATGCACCGACTTCCGGTGCCGTGTTGATCGATGATGTGGATGTTGGCCAGATCGATCCCATCGATCTGCGGCGTTCGATTGGCTATGTTTCACAGGATGCAACGCTGTTCTATGGTTCGCTCAAGGAAAACCTCACCCTGAGTGCACCGTTTGCCGCCTCGACGGACATGCTGCATGTCGCAGGCGTGGCGGGTGTGGACGAATTCGTCAGCCAGCATCCCCAGGGTTACGACATGATGATCGGCGAGCGCGGCGACTCCCTCTCGGGTGGGCAGCGCCAGGCGGTCGGCATTGCCCGCGCCCTGATCAATGATCCTCCCATATTGTTGCTCGATGAACCGAGCAGCAATATGGATAACCAGAGCGAGGCCAATCTCAAGGCGCGGCTGCTGGATGCGGGCAAGGACAAAACCGTGTTTCTCGTGACCCACCGTACTGCGCTGCTTGAAATGGTCGACAGATTGATCGTGGTAGATCAGGGCCGGATCGTGGCCGATGGTCCAAAGCAGCAGGTGATGGATGCGCTCAAGGCCGGCCGCATCAGCCGTGCAGGAGGCCGGACATGAAGCGCCTGTTTGCCCTGCTGTGGATGCCGTTCTCCTGGATCGTGCGGCCGGTCCTGAAACTGTTCGATCGCCTGGTCGATGGACGCAATCCCTATGCCGAGCGCTACGCGGCCCAGGATCTGATCGCCGATGCGCAATGGACAATCCAGCAACAGCATGCACGGGGGTCGCGCAAGCTGTTGTGGGTATCGGCGCTGGTGGTTGTGTTGCTGCTGGTGTGGGCGGCCGTCGGCAAGATCGACGAAGTGGTCCGCGGGACGGGCAAGGTCGTTCCATCGCGCCAGGTACAGGTTATCCAGAGCCTTGACGGCGGGATTGTCGAGGAGATCCTGGTCAGGCCGGGCGAGCAGGTCGAGGCAGGGCAGATCCTGCTACGCATCGATCCGACCCGGTTTTCCTCTTCGCTGGGCGAGAACCGGGCCGAGCGCCTGTCTCTGCTGGCCAAGGCAGCACGGCTGGAGGCGCTGGCCAATGGTACCGATTTCGTGGCACCTGAAGATGTGTTGCGTGACGCCCCTGACCTGGCTGAAAACGAGCGGCAGGTCTGGCAGACCCGTAACCGCGAGTTGGCGGCTACCCTGACGATCGCTCAGGAGCAGTTGCGCCAGCGGGAGCAGGAGTTGCGTGAAACCCGCGCCAATCGTGACCAGGCATCGTCGAGCTGTGGCCTGACGTCCCAGGAATTGCGTGTGACCCAGCCTTTGCTGCAGAGCGGTGCCGTGTCCGAAGTCGATTTGCTGCGGCTGCGACGTGACGTGGCACGCTATTGCGGCGAAGCCAAGGCTGCCGAGGCTCAAATGAGTCGGATCGACGCAGCGATTGCCGAAGCCACCACCAAGGTTGAAGAGTCGGAACTCAACGCACGCAACGAAGCGCGCCGTGAACTGTCCGAAACTCAGGCCAAGCTGGCCACGCTCAAGGAAAGCCAGGTTGCTCTGGTTGATCGTGTGAAATTGGCCGAGGTGCGCTCTCCGGTGCGTGGCGTCGTCAACAACATGATGATCAATACAGTGGGCGGCGTCGTGCAACCTGGCAAGGATATCCTTGATATCGTGCCATCCGACGATACGCTGTTGCTCGAGGTCAAGATCAATCCGCGTGATATTGGTTTCCTGCATCCCGGCCAGAAGGCCGAGGTCAAGTTCACTGCCTACGATTTTGCCGTTTTCGGTGGGCTGGAAGGCGAGGTCGAACAGATCGGTGCCGACAGCATCACGGATGAAAAAGACAATTCGTACTATCTGGTGAAGGTGCGTACGGGGCAATCCTACGTAGGGGACGATGCTCGCCCTATCCTGCCCGGCATGCAGGCCGAGGTGCATGTCATGACGGGCAAGCGCACATTGCTGCACTACCTGCTGAAACCTATCCTGCGGGCGCGTGAGAATGCGCTGACAGAACGTTAATTAGTGAAATATGCATCGATTATGGCGTCACCGCCAATATCGATGCCATGCTGATTTTGTTAGGATGTAAGCGCGAGTAGCAAAGTGTTTATGGAGAGGACAATGCAAGCAGTGCCGGTACTGTTGGTGACCCAGGATGATGCCTTGTGGCAGCATTGGCGCCAGATCGATGCATTGGGCTGGTTGCCTGCACGGGGCCACGCACTGCAGGATATTGCCCGTTGGGGAGACGCGCAGCGCGGCCTTGTCGTGATTGACGCCGACCTGCCACGCTTGCCTGCCTGGAACGATACTGCCTGGCAATCCGTGGCGGACAAGACCCGCATTCTGATCGGCAGCAGCCGACTCGATGATGCCGAAGCCACCCGGGCGCTGGCCATGGGGGCCTGGGGCTATTTTCATGCCTATGTGCCGGCTGCAGCGTTGGCCCATATTTTGCAGACGGTATCCCTGGGGGAAATCTGGATCGGACGGTCCCTTGTGCAGCGCCTGTTGCGGCAAGTGAGCCAGGCCGGTACGGAGCGGGCCGATTGGGCGGGTGGACTGACAGAGCGGGAAGTCGACGTGGCCCGCCGTGCGGCAGGCGGCATCTCCAATCAGGGCATTGCAGATGAACTTGGGATCAGCGAGCGTACGGTGCGTGCGCACCTTTCTGCCATTTTCGAAAAGCTGGGCGTGACCGACCGGTTGGCGCTGGCGCTCAAGGTACATGGCATCCAACACGCCTGATCCGAGTTTGTAGCGGTGCGTCAAGCCGCTGCATTGTCAATAAAAGCAAGTTTCCTGCAACTTCTTTCCTGGACTGTCGTCAACGCCAGTATGCGTGCCCGTAGTGCCTGACTAAGATGGATCCCAATCAAATTTATACTGGGAGAGTCGTATGGCAACGGCAATTGTTGGCAAACTGGTGGGGCAGGCCTGGGTACGTGGTGAAGATGGCCAACTGACGCCGTTGCGTCAAGGCATGCGGGTTCCCGAGAATGCCGAGATCGTGACCAGCGCGGGCGCTTCGGTCCAGCTCGATTTCGAAGGGCAGCCCTCCGTGGTGATCGGCGCAGACCGTGCCGTTCAGCTTGATGCTTCGATGGCATTGACCGACGTGGACCCCAGTGAAGCTGCAGTGGCCCAGCCGACCGATCAGGCTATCGAGGGTATTGCTGCATTGTTGGCCGATCCGGATGCGGATCCGTTTGCCGAACTCGATCCGACCGCTGCGGTGCTGGGGGGTGGTGGCGGTGCCGGCAGCAGCTTTGTGCGTCTGCTGAGCGTCGTGGAAAATATCACGCCGCTGGCCCTCGAATATCCCCGGGGTGGCGGTGACGATGACACGATCCGTTGGGTGCCGGGTTCGGGCAATACCAACGCGGCTCCCGTACTCACGATTACCGGTCCCCAACTGTTTGATCTGTCCCGCATCAATGACGATAGCGACACGATCGATCCGTTGGGCATCGCCCAGTATTTCAATGATCCGGATGGCGATACGCTGACGTTCAGCGCAGCCAACCTGCCTCCTGGTCTGAGCATCGATCCTGTCACGGGTCTGATTACCGGTACGCTGGACAACAGTGCCAGTCAGGGCGGCAATGGTGGTGTCTATACGGTGGTCATTACGGCAACCGATTCGCTGGGGGCCAGCACCAGCCTGACATTTACCTGGACAGCCCTCAATCCGCCGCCTGAAGCGGCTGATGATGCAGGCACGACCGAGGAAAACACAGTGCTGGCGGTGTCGGCCCAGGATGGCTTGCTGCGCAATGACCGCGACCCGGATGGTGATGATCTGGTCGTGACGGGCATTGACAACGGCAATGGTGTGAAGGTTGCGCCGGGCACGCCGGTGGCGGGCAGCAATGGTGGCACGCTGACGGTCAATGCCGATGGCAGCTATGTATTCA
>NZ_JBEFDG010000005.1:0-9994 GCF_040137905.1 Corticimicrobacter sp. | reverse complement strand
GAGTGGGGTGGAGAAAAAACCGTCGTGCAGGGTTATGGGTGTGCTGTGACGTCTGCCAGATATAAGACCTTGTTTGTCTTATCTGTCTATATATTATCTGTCTGCCAGGAATTAGCTCGGATCTTTAGATAAATTGAGTCTGGCAGTGGGCGGTGCTGTTTTACATCGGTGAGGCTTTGCCCTGCCAACTGGGCAGCAACTGCGCAAGTTAGCGGGGTAAAGCCTCACTTCAGTGATATAGCCTCACTTCACTGCCTACCGCCGCATTAACCGCCCGCAGACGTTGCAGCGGTTTCCAGCGATTCCATTTCTTCCTGCAGTGCCAGCCAGCTTTCTTCCAGTTGCGCCAGCTTTTTGGCGTTTTCGCCATGGCGTGCGAGGCTGCTGGTGCGCAGGTCGCGGTCGGCCGAGGTGTAGAACTCGGGGTCGGCGATCAGGCGGTCGAGTTCGGCCTGGTCGGTCTGCAGGTGATCCATTTCCTTTTCGATCTTCTGCAACTTCTGCTCCAGCGGCTTGCGCAGGCGGGCCAATGCCTGGCGGGCTTCGGCTTCTTGGCGGCGGACTTCCTTGCGGTTCTGGTTGCTTCCCTGGCCGTCGTCGGCCGACTGGCGGGCGGCGGCGCGTTCTTCGCTGCGGATGCCGGCGGCGCGGGCCTGTAGCCAGTCGCGGTAATCTTCCAGGTCGCCATCGAAGGACTGCACGGTACCGTCAGCCACGATCCAGAACTGATCCACGGTGGTGCGCAGCAGATGCCGGTCGTGGGAGACCAGCAGCATGCTGCCGGAGAATTCGGCCAGGGCCGTGGCCAGGGCCTCTCGGGTTTCCACGTCCAAGTGGTTGCTGGGCTCATCGAGCAACAGCAGGTTGGGGCGTTGCCAGACGATCAGCGACAGGGCCAGGCGGGCCTTTTCGCCACCAGACATGGGTGCGACCGGAGAGAGCACATTGTCGCCTCCAAAGCCGAATCCACCCAGGTAGTTGCGCAGTTCCTGCTCCCGTACGTCGGGTGCGATGCGGGCCAGATGCTGCAGTGGTGTGCTGCCCAGGTCGAGCATGTCGAGCTGGTGCTGGGCAAAATAGCCGATGGCCAGGCCAGGCGAGGCCTTGCGCAGCCCGGAACGGGGTGCCAGGCTGCCGGCCAGCGATTTGATCAGCGTACTTTTCCCGGCACCGTTGACCCCCAGGATGCCGATGCGGTCGCCGCCGCGCACCATCAGGTCGATGCCGTTCAACTGGCTGGGCAAGCCTTCATAGCCGAGCTCCAGTTGTTCGAGGATCAGCAGCGGGTCGGGCATGCTCTGTGGTTCAGGTATGCGGATGTCCACGCCATACTCGGCATGGATCGGTGCTAGCTTTTCCATGCGTGCCAGGGCCTTGACGCGACTCTGGGCCTGCTTGGCCTTGGTGGCCTTGGCTTTGAAACGGTCGATGAAACCCTGCAGCCGCGCTGCTTCGCGGTTTTGTCGGTCCAGGGCGATATGGGCCTGGCGCAGGCGCTCGGCACGCTGCTCCAGAAAACTGTCGTAGTCGCCCCGGTAGCGCACCAGCTTCTGGTGATCGAAATGCAGGATGATGCGCGCCACGGCATTGAGGAACTCGGTATCGTGCGAAATCATCAGCACGGTACCCGGATAGGAGGCCAGCCAGCGCTCCAGCCACAGCATGGCATCCAGATCCAGGTGGTTGGTCGGCTCGTCGAGCAGCAGCAGCTCGGAGGGAGCCATCAGGGCGCGTGCCAGCGCCAGCCGCATTCGCCAACCGCCCGAGAAGCTCGATACCGGCAGTTGCCACTGGTCCGGCCTGAACCCCAGGCCTGCCAGCAACTGCTCGGCACGCGAGTGAGCACTCCAGGCATCGGCCTCAACCAGTGCGTTTTCCAGCTCGGCGATGCGGGCACCGTCGTCCGGTGACGTCTCGGCGCGTTGCTGCTGGAGCTGGCGCAGCCCGGTGTCGCCGTCGATGACGAATTCGCGGGCGGGCTTGTCGCTGGAGGCCACTTCCTGGGCCACGCTGGCGATGCGCCAGCCTGCCGGCATATCGAGGGTGCCGGCATCGGCGTCGAGCGTGCCCGAGAAAAGGCCGAACAGCGTGGATTTGCCTGCCCCGTTGGGGCCGACGATACCGACCCGTTCACCAGGGTGGATGACGAATTCTGCGTCTTGCAGCAGGATCTTGACGCCCCGGCGAAGGGTCAGGTTGTTGGCGCGTATCACGTTATGCTTTTCTCAGGCCAGATCGGTGCGGCGCAGTAGCAGGATGTGATCTTCTGCGCCGTGCGTGGCAAGCCAGAGCGGATTCAGCTCAGGAAATGCCGCTTCGAAGTAAGGACGCTCATGGCCGATCTCGAGCAGCAGCAGGCCATCATCCGTGAGATGGCGTGGCGCAGCCTCCAGAATGCGACGTACCAGGTCCATGCCGTCATTGCCGCCGGCCAGTGCCAGTTCGGGTTCGTGCCGGTATTCGGGGGGCAGTGCGTCCATGGACTGGCTGTTGACATACGGCGGATTGCAGATGATCAGGCCATATTGCCGCTCGGGGCCAAGCTGTTCGAACAGATTGCTGTGGATCAGCTCGAGCCGGTCTTCGAGGCCGTGGGTCGCCACGTTGCGGCGCGCCACGGCCAGTGCCTGCTCGGAGACATCCACGGCATCGACCTCGGCCTCGGGCCAGAGGTGTGCGGCGATGATGGCCAGGCAGCCCGAACCCGTGCACATGTCCAGTATCCTGCCGGGAGAATCCGACAGGCTCAGGCCGGGCACGCGCTCTTCGTCGAGCAGTTCGGCAATCGGCGAGCGCGGCACGATCACATCGGCAGTGACCTCGAAACGGTAGCCGCGCAACCAGGCTTCGCCTGTCAGGTAGGCGGCCGGCAGACGTTGCTGCACCCGCTTGGCGATCAGGTCGAGCAGCCCCTGACGCTCGCTGGAGAGCAGGCGCGCGTCGAGAAACGGCTCCAGCGTGTCCAGCGGCAGATGCAATTGGTGCAGCGCCAGGTAGACGGCTTCGTCCCAGGCATTGTCGCTGCCGTGGCCGAAACTCAGGCTGGCGGCGTTGAAGCGCGAGACGGCATAGCGCAGCACGTCGCGCAGGGTGAGGAGTTCCGGCAGGTCTTTCAAGATCAGGCTCGCAGCAGTTCGTTGATGCTGGTCTTGGCGCGGGTGCGCGCATCGACCTGTTTGACGATCACGGCGCAGGCCAGGCTGTACTTGCCATCGTCAGACGGCAGGGAGCCCGGCACCACCACCGAGCCTGCCGGCACGCGGCCATAGCTGATCTCGCCGGTCTGGCGGTTGTAGATGCGGGTGCTTTGCGACAGGTAGACGCCCATGGCCAGCACCGAGTTTTCTTCCACGATCACGCCCTCGACCACTTCGGAGCGTGCGCCGATGAAGCAGTTGTCTTCGATGATGGTGGGGCTGGCCTGCAGGGGTTCGAGCACGCCGCCGATGCCGACACCGCCGGACAGGTGGACGTTCTTGCCGATCTGGGCGCAGGAGCCGACCGTGGCCCAGGTGTCGACCATGGTGCCTTCGTCAACGTAGGCACCGATGTTGACGTAGGAAGGCATCAGCACCACGCCCTTGGCGATATAGGCACCGCGACGCGCCACGGCAGGTGGCACCACGCGATAGCCGGCCTGCTGGAAGTCGGCCGCGCTCATGTCCTGGAACTTGAGGGGCACCTTGTCGAAATACTGCAGCGGAGCCTGGCCCAGCACATCGTTGTCGGACAGGCGGAAAGACAGCAGCACGGCTTGCTTGAGCCACTGGTTGACGATCCACTCGCCGTTCTGCTTTTCGGCAACGCGCAGGCGGCCGCTGTCGAGCTCGTTCAGCGCGTGGGCGACGGCATCGCGAATCTCGGCCGAAGCGGAGGCGGGGGACAGTTCGGCGCGGATTTCCCAGGCCTGTTCGATGGTGTGTTGCAGCGATTGGGTCATGGTTGATATATCTCTGGTGGTTGATCAGCAGGTGGATGGACGGGAGGCGACAAATGCCGCGATGCGATGCGCGGCTTCGATGCAGTCGGCAACAGGGGCGACCAGCGCAATCCGGATGCGGCCTGCGCCCGGATTGAGGCCGTGCGCCTCGCGCGCAAGGTAGCTGCCGGGCAGCACGGTGACTGCGGTCGACGCATACAGCTCGCGGGCAAAGGCGACGTCGTCGCCGGCAACGCCTGCCCACAGATAGAAGGAGGCATCGGGCAGCGCCACGTCCAGTACGGGCGACAGTATAGGCAATACTGCCGCGAATTTCTCGGCATAAAGGCGGCGATTGGCGCGCACGTGTGTTTCGTCGCTCCAGGCAGCGATGCTGGCGCGGCTGACCACCTGGCTCATGCCGCCGCAATGGTAGGTGCGGTAGAGCAGGTAGGCCTCGAGCAGCCGGGCATCGCCGGCCACGAAGCCTGAGCGCAGGCCGGGCACATTGGAGCGCTTGGACAGGCTGCTGAAGGACACCAGGTTGCGATAGTCGCTGCGTCCCAGCCGTTGCGCCGCCTGCAGCGCACCCAGTGGCGGCGCGGTTTCGTCGAAATAGATTTCGGAATAGCATTCGTCGGCGGCGATCACGAAACCGTGACGATCGGACTGTTCGAACAGGTATTGCCACTCGTCCAGTGTCATGACGTTGCCGGCAGGGTTGCCAGGCGAGCAGACGAACACCAGTTGGGTGCGGGCCCAGACGTCGTCCGGCACCGTGCTCCAGTCGGGGCTGAAATTGCGCGCCGGGTCGGAGTTGATGAACCAGGGCTGCGCACCGGCCAGGAGTGCCGCACCTTCATAGATCTGGTAGAACGGATTGGGGCAGATCACCAGCGCGCCTGCGGGCGAGGGTGAAATGATGGTCTGTACGAACGAAAACAGCGCCTCCCGCGTGCCGAGCACGGGCAGGATCTGGCTGTCAGGGTCAGGGCGGGGAATGGGATAGCGTTGTGCCAGCCAGTCGGCAATGGCCGTGCGCAGTGCCGGCTCTCCCTTGGTGGGTGGATAGACCGACAGCCCGTCGAGGCTGTTGGCCATGGCGTCGCGCACCAGTTGCGGCGCGGCATGCTTGGGTTCGCCGATGGACAGGTTGACGGGCCGGAGGCCGGGCGGCAGCTCGGCAGTACCCAGCAGGGCGCGCAGTTTTTCGAAGGGATAGGGAGCGAGTTGCTGCAGACGGGGATTCATGACGACCGCGGGAAGAAGGAAGGGCAAAGACCAATTTTAGCAACATGAAGGGCGATTGCGATATAATGGTCGGCTTGGCTTGCGAGGGTGGCGAAATTGGTAGACGCACCAGGTTTAGGTCCTGACGCCGTAACAGGTGTAGGGGTTCGAGTCCCCTCCCTCGCACCATTTAATCTCAATAAAATCAATGACTTATGGTTTTTTGGGTTGTGTTTTTTAGGGCTGATTGGGGCTGTTTTGGGATGGTTAAGGCAACATTACGCCAACATCTCAAACCGCCTTTTTCTGCCTATGCAGCACTCCCGAGAACAGGGCTGTTGCTTTTTTTCCTGCATCAAGATTTGCATCTGGCATCCATTTTCCGTAGATGCGGGCGATCATTGTCCAATCCCTGTGTCCCATCTGCTGTGCAACCCACATGGGGTGTTCGCCGGCAGACAGCATCATTGACGCATACGTATGCCTGGTTTGGTATGGGCGTCGATATCGAACACCGGTACGTTTGAGCGCGTCTCCCCAGGTCCGATATATTTGGCTGCCAGTCCATCCGTCACTGGATCGTTCGTTGATGAACACAAGGCCTTTGCCGCGCAAGAAAGTGGCCGGTTTTTGTTCGCCCAGGACCGTCAAGGCTGGCTGCAATAGCTTGACCGTGCGACGGCCTGAAATCGTTTTTGTAGCCTCGGGCTTGCCTTTTGATGCCTTGGTAATGGCTCGCCGCACATCAAACGAGCCCAGCAGCCAGTCAATGTCCCCCCATTCGAGCGCGATCAGTTCGCTTGTGCGCAGTCCCGTCCATAAAGCAAACTGAATCAGGCGTCGGGCATCAGGCTTTAGTTGCGCAAGTACAGCGGCCTGCTCATCGGGCGACAATGGATCAACATCGTCGTTTTCCCGTGGGGGCATCTTGCGTTTGTATGTCCAACCAGATAGCGGGTTAATCTCGATCAGCTCAGCGTCGATTGCATCAGTTAGGGCAGACCGCAGGCAACTCTGGATGTTGGCCAAGCGCTTGTTTGTCACCTGGGGGCGCTGATCCGCGTATTCCGATAGCCAGTTGCGTATGTGTCTGCGAGATATCTCTGACAAATCGATTTTTCCGATCCCTGGCGTGATTGTCCCGATGATGATGCTGCGGTATCCGTCGTAAGTGCTTGCTGCCAGCGTGGGTTTTTTTTCATCCAGCCAGGCATCAAGATAGGATTCGATGGTTGGTGCTGCTGTGGGGGCGCTGCTGTGGCCTTTGACGCGCTTCGAGTTGGGGAATGTTGTTGCGTAATCAAAGGTTCCCATTGAGATGGCATACAGTATGGCCCCCCGATGGGATTCAGCCCGGATCAGGTTAGCGGGGGTGGGCTTGAGCGGGATGCGCTCCCGGCAGCGCTTGCCCTCATATGTGAACGAGATTTCAATGCTGTTTGCGGATGCCGGGCGTACTCCCCGCCGTTCTCTACCCATTTTTCATATCCAATCGAGTCAATTAATACCCTTCCATCGGGAGCCCGAAACCAGATTTCACGCTCCCGCCATTGCCCATCCCGGATTTTCGAGCGGATGGCATGCTCGGAGTAGCCAGATTCCAGCGAGAACTTGGCTATCGTCATGTATCTAGCCATGCGGCCTCCCAACAGTTCGATCAATCAAAGCGGCAGTCCCTCAAGCCAAAGCAGGAACAGCTCCCAAATCGTTTTTCGGCCAGCCTCTGCGGCCTCTGGTGTGATGTGCATTAAATTTCCTCGGGGGCGGTGATAACGATCTGCCGCAACTCGATCCAACGCCGGCGCAGATCCCCGGCGTTGGACAGTAAGCGCCTGGCAGCATCATGCGTGATGTACTCGCAGTCGGGGATGCCGTTGGGCAGCACGGTATCGATCCGGATAAGGTCGTGGCATTTGCGCTGGTACGCCTCGATTGCTGCGCGTTCGATTGCTCGCGCAAGCTCGATCGCATTTTCTTTGACCTCAGCGTACTGGGTCTGCCAGCGCAGTGCGCGGGCGATTTCTATGATTTTTTCTTCTGTCAGCACAGGGCCGTCCAAAGGGTCATCGAACGGAACTGCTGCGCGAGACAGGTTGGCGATGCGATGGCGGGCGGCTTTCAGCAGCGAGACATCAGCGCCGCTTGCAGGTTGCTGCGCCTGGGCGGGTTTGGTGCTGCGCGTAAGGGCACCCGCAAAACACAGGATTGTCGCCGCGCTACCGCAGTACACCCCGTCCTTTTCGGCCATTCCCTCGGATATCGCCAAGTCCAAGATTTCACCATTGCGTGGCGCTGCTCCTGGCCCGATGGCTTGCTGCTGCGCCTGGGCGGCAACAGGGGCGGCGTAGAGCGGAACCCATGCGCCGGATCGCTTGCGGGCGGTCTCGATGACCGCATGTTCCAGGAATTCTGCTGTCAGCGCGCCATCCGGGTGGCGACGGACCCACGCTACCGGCTCCTGCGCCACAGTTGATTGGGTGTGTTCGTTGTCTCGGGTCATTTTGTGCATTTCCTTAGGGTGCGCAATATCTGACCAGGCAACCGGCCGAGCGCATGGTTATTACGATTAAGTGACATGACCCCAGGCTTTCCCCAGGGTTATTCACAGATGGTGTGGATAGGTTGGCTTACGGCTGCCCGGAAATGACGGGGAAGCCGGTAGCATCTTTGATGCGGTTCAGTTCGTCGGCCACGGCGGTTTTGAACACGCGGTCAGGCCGGATGAGCTCATACCAGAAGGCAACCTTGCCGTCGCGATCCCGGTACTTCAGGCGGGCTTCCAGCGAGTAGCCGCTGCCGCTGCCATCAAACACGGGCAGGCCCAGTGTGAAGCGTTCAAACACCTGCATCTTCGTGCGGGTATCCTTGTCCTCGTCGTCGACAAACTCGAACTGGACGCCACCGCTCTGCAGGTTGATCTTGCTGCGCAGCCGTTTGTCGGCGTTGGCTTCGAACGCCAGTGACATTTGCAGGATATCTGCGCCGGTAGGCATATTAGGGACGGCGGCGATGTCCGGCAGGTTGTCTTCGAGCCAGGTGGCGAAATCAGCCTGGGTGAAATTCTTCTTGTTCATGCTCAGCCAGCGTTTCCACTCGAGGGATTGAGTGGGGGCGAACAGGCAGCGGTGGTCGCGCCATTGCTGGCCATTCAGATCAGAGCCGTGGTCATTGATGACCGCCACTAGGTTAAAGCGGCTGGCTTCGGCGTCGATATCGGCGTAGATCGTCGCATGGTCCAGGTTGCCGTGCTTCTTCGTGTAGAGGATGAAGCTGTCTGCGTCGGTGGTCGTGACATTGGCATGCTTGCGGGCGGGGGCGGGCAGCAGCTTTTCCAGATCCTTGATGGCATAGCCAGCGGGAACGGCAACATAGGGTATGCCGCCATGGGAAAAGATTGGCTGGACGGCAGCAGCGCCTGCGCTGAGTACAGTCTGGATGTTGTCGGGTTGATCCATGATGGGTATCTCCTGATATGGATGGTTGAGGTGGTTACTGCACCACGACCTTCAATTCGCGCACCGGCTCGGGGGTGACGTGCTTGAGGTCGAGTTTGGTCTGGCGGGGATCTTCGGCCATGAGGTTGCCATCAGGGGTTGCCCACAGCAGCGATTCCTTCGGCAGGCCCTTGGGCTTATTGATGTTGACGTCGGCCTTGACGGCCATGGCACCAGCCGTGGAGGGCTTGACGGAGATTTTCAGCGTCAGCGTGCCCACCTTTTGATAGGCGGCGACAGCGTTGATCAATTCGCTGAATTTGTCGCCGGCCACGTCCATGATGGGCAGCAGGTCGCCGGCCTCGGTTTCGACACGGACGGATTGGAGGTTTTCGTAGAGAAGCTTGCTCATAGTTGCTTCCTTGAGGGGAGTAATTGAGGGGGGCGGGGTATATGCTGGCCGTTGGCCATGGGGTGATGTTTCTGTCGCAAGCGGACGCGATGTATCATCCCTGCCGGGGTATATGCCGGAGGGGCTATGAACTGGAAAGAAAAAATACTGGCTGCTATGAAGCAATATCAAATCGCTGTAGCTTTTATCGTTGGAGCGCCATTTGGCTGGATGGTCGTTCGCTACTGGCCTTCTGACCCCGGTCATGCTGCTGCTTGGGTGCAGGCTATTGGTACCATAGGTGCTGTTATTTCTGCCATTTTGGTGGCTCGCCATCAATCGCGTGAGTCACAAAAAATGCTTTTTGATCAATGGGAGCGAGAAGAAAATAATGAGCGTCAGCTACGAAAAACAAAGCTGAGATCCATTTCTGGGGTCGTTGTTCGATGCGCTGAGACTGCTAAGAGCGCCTGCGGATCTCTTTTGGATGTTAAAACTAGAAGTGACTTTTCAAAAGATTTGATTAATCAAAAAAGCAGGCTTGAAGATGCTATTAAATGGATTGATGGTATGCCTATTGGAAGTGATCCGGGAATACTTATTTCTTTGAATGTGGTGAATATTAGATTGTCAATTAAACGTATTGTTGAGCTGATTGATCAGGCAAAGGGAATGTCTGCCATGAGCGCCCATAAAAGGGATCGGCTTCATGCGCTTCATAGGAGTTTGACTCTACATTCATCAAGTATTAATGATTATATAGAGTCGTATGATGGTGCTTATGAAGAGATACTCGTGTCAGAGTTGTAGAGCTTGATGGGCTGGTAGAGTCGTCAATAGCGTCGACTCAGGTATGGGCTGCAGGAGGGTGTCCCCATCGGGGTTGGTATAAGCGCAGACATACTCGCCGGATTGGGGGCGCTGCCAGAGCTGCCCGCGCTTGCCGCAGGCCCTGGCCACCATCTGCAGGCGCTCTGCGTCGTAGGCGGCGAACAGTTGCCGGTCACGGGCACCAACGGC
>NZ_JBEFDG010000004.1:0-34608 GCF_040137905.1 Corticimicrobacter sp. | reverse complement strand
CGCGTGCGGCAGATGTCGTGAGTCGACTGTTATCGGTCGATATGCAGGCGGCTGAGGATGCTGCCATGTGGCGCGAGCACCTGCCGGCGCAGTGTATATGGCTGCCTTTTTTCATGAGTGGCACGGATGGGCCCGTCATGGGGGCGCTGGTGCTGTGGCGTGAGCAGGCTTGGACCCAGCCAGAGCAGGCCTTGCTGGAATCCCTGGCGGATGCCTATGCGCATGCCTGGCGTGCGCTGTCGCGGCGTGGCCGTGCCGGTGTGGTGGCCATCCGTCCGCACCGCCGTCGCCTCTGGTGGGGGGCGGCAGCATTATTGCTGGTGCTGTTGCTCTGGCCGGTACGGCAGTCAGTACTGGCTCCCGCAGAGGTGGTGGCTCATCAGCCTGCCATGGTGCGGGCACCGATTCAGGGCGTCGTGGATCAGGTTGAGGTGCAGCCCAATGAGGCCGTCAAGGCAGGCCAACTGTTGCTGACGCTGGATGCCCGCGAGCTGGAAAGCCAGCTTGAAACGGCTCGGCAGGCACTGGCCGTGGCGGCGGCCGAATTGCGTCAGGGGCAGCAGCAGGCGCTGCTCGATGCACGCAGCAAAGCCATGTTGGGGGTATTGCAGGGCAAGCGTGACCAAGCAGTTGCGGATGTGACGTATCTGGAACAGGCACTGGCGCGCAGCCGTATCCATGCCGTGCGCGATGGCATCGTGATTTTCGATGATCCGAATGATTGGATCGGCCGGCCTGTGGCGCTGGGCGAGCGGATCATGATGTTGGCCGACCCTCAGGAGGCTGCGCTGGATATTTCACTGCCGGTGGCAGACGCGATCGCGCTGGCCCCGGATGCGCAGGTCAAGTTCTTCCTGAATATCGCACCGGCCTCGCCGCTCGATGCCCGTCTGGTACGCATGGGATATCGCGCCAGTCCGATGCCGGATGGCGTGATGGCCTATCGCGTGCGTGCTGCCTTTGCGCCAGAGGAGGCGCTGCCTCGTATCGGATTCAAGGGAACGGCCAAGCTGTATGGCGAAAGGACGATCCTGTTTCTGTACCTGATGCGGCGGCCGTTGGCGGCGTTGCGTGCTTGGCTGGGGTGGTGAGGGGGTGTTAACGATCCTGGACAAACGGATGCACCTGAATATCAGCATCGGGAAAAGATGCGACCAGCTTGAGTTCACCACCGAGTGCCTTGATGTACTCCCGCAGTGTGCTGATGTACATGTCGTCGCGGTGTTCCAGTTTTGAGATGGCTGCCTGTTCAACGCTCATGGCTTTTGCAACTGTGACTTGTGTCACTTTGCGGGTTTTGCGCAGTTCCTGGAGTTGCATGTCTACCAATATGGCTTCGGCTTGCGCGGCTGCGCGGGACTGAGCCTCCGGTGACATCTGTGCACGTAGTTCACTGAATTTTTTTGCCATTGATCCGCCTTTCTTTTCTCAAAGTCCCGATGTGTATGTCATACAGTGCGTCTGCTATTGGTATGTTTTTTTCGTACCAGCGGTCATTACCGGTCTTGTCTCCACCTAGCAAGAGGATGGCGCAGCGACGAGGGTCAAATGCGTAAAGAATCCGGTATGGACGCCCAGCATGCTGCACGCGAAGTTCACGCATATGGGCGTGCCTTGACCTTGCGATGCTGGATGTATGAGGGAACCCGAGGTTTGGGCCTTTTTCTTCCAGAAGCCGAACAGAAGTATCGATGGATACTTGCTCGAGTTCGGTCAGTTTTACCCACCACTCAGCCAGTTCGTCGGTGTATTCCACATCCCATTTTGCAGTCATTATTCCTTCCGAAGACTATTCTGTCAAAGGAATATTTTGGTGCTTCAGGAAGATTTGGGAAAGATGTAGATATACCAGCGATTCCTGAGTCCGACTCTATACGGAAACGGTGAAATGGCTACTGTCGATATCCGAGCATCTTCCAACCCGGCCCAGCCCCCTCAACCATTCGCACTGCCCCCTCTGCGCGATGAGCTTCTGCTGCATGAGGGGCCGCGACTGGCGGATGGCTCACCTTCCTGGACACTTGAGGATCCGGGGCGCGGGGCATTTTTCCGGATCGGCTGGGTCGAGGCGGAGATGCTGTCGGCCTGGCAAGAGGGATCTGCGCAGGCCGTGGCACAGGCCGTGATGGCGCGTACAACTCTGATGGTCGATGCGACCGAGGTGGAGCAGTTCGCCCGTTTCCTGCAGCAGCAGCATCTGGTGCGCCTCCAGGGTGAGCAGGCGCTGGCGCAATTGCAGGAGCAGGCCGAGCGTGCGCGCCGGCATGCAAGCTGGTATCAGCAGGCGTTGCGACACTATCTGTTCATCCGCATTCCACTGTGTCGGCCGGATGGCTTCCTGAACCGCACCTTGCCCTGGGTGCGCCGCGTATTTCTCAATGCCGGGTTCCTGTGGCTGACACTATTGGCCGGGGTGTTGGGTCTGGTGCTGGCGTTGCGTCAGTGGGACGAATTCCTGCATACCTTTCCCTATTTCTTCACGCTGGAAGGGGCGGCACTGGCCGGGCTGACGCTGGTGCTGGCCAAGGTCGTGCACGAGCTGGGCCATGCCTATGTCTGCAAGCACTATGGATGTCGTGTGTCGACCATGGGCGTGGCCTTGATGGTGCTGTGGCCGGTGCTCTATACCGATACCTCCGGTGCCTGGCGCCTGCCGGGCCGGCGGCCCAGGATGATGATCGGCGCTTCCGGCATGCTGGCCGAAACGGCGCTTGCGGCCTGGGCCACGCTGGCCTGGAGCTTTCTGCCCGACGGCATGTTGCGCAGTGCCATGTTCGTGCTGGCGACCACGACCTGGATCCTGACGCTGGCGGTCAATCTCAACCCTTTCATGCGCTTCGATGGGTATTTCCTGATGTCCGATGCGCTGGCGGTTCCTAACCTGCAGCAGCGTTCGTTTGCGCTGGCGCGCTGGCGGCTGCGGGAATGGCTGTTCGGCTTTGGGGATGTCGCGCCCGAGGTGTTCGAACCGTGGCGAGAGCGGGTGCTGACCGTCTACGCCTGGTGTGTCTGGATTTATCGTTTTTTTCTGTTCCTGGGGATCGCCCTGCTGGTGTATCACATGGCGTTCAAGGTCCTTGGGATCATTCTGTTTCTGGTGGAAATCGTGGCCTTCATCCTCAAGCCTGTCTGGACCGAAATGCGTGAATGGGGCAAGCGGCGGCAAGACCTGCACTGGAATCGGCGCACCGTGACCGTAGTTGCGCTGTTGCTGACCCTGTTGCTGCTGGCCGTTGTGCCGTGGCGCACGGCTGTGCATGCGCCTGCGTTGTCGCGTGCTGCCGGGCAGTTCCAGATCTATGCGCCTGTGGGGGCGCAACTGGCGCAACTGGAGATTCGTCCGGGGCAACCGGTGGTGCAGGGTGAGCCGTTACTGGCATTGGATGCACCTGCATTGCGCCATGAACTGGACAATGTGGCCCGCCGGCTGGCGCAACTGCGTTGGCAATCGTCTTTCCATCCGCTGGCCACTGATACCCGGGCACAGGCGCCAGTGGCCCGGCAGGAGCTGTCGGCGGTGCAACTGCGGCTGGCCGTGTTGCAGCGGCAGGTGCAGCAGTTGACGGTAGCCGCCCCGTTTGACGGGGTGGTGGTGGATATGGCAGAGCCGCTGGGGGTGGGAGAGTGGCTGGAGGCCGGAGAATGGCTGGCCACGATCGTGGCACCAGGCGAGCGGCTGCTGGAGGCCTACGTGGCCGAGCAGGATGTCGCCTATCTGCGCGAGGGTGATGCGGCCTGGTTCTACCCGACCGATCCGGCACAACCCGCGGTACAGGCCGAGGTCGTGACCATTGCCCAGACGGCAAGTCATGATCTGGGGGCGGTGCCGGAGCTGGCCTCTGTACATGGAGGTGCGCTTGCGGCCAGCAAGGATGGTCAACGGCTGGCACCTGAGCAGGCGGTGTATCGAGTGGTCTTGCGGCTAGCAGCGTTGCCGGAGTCTGCGCAGGTCATGATGACTGGGCAGGAGCAGGCAGGACAGTACGCTATTGCGCCTGTTTTGGTGGGCAGTGTGGCGATAGAGGGCGAGGCACGCAGTTGGGTGGCGTCGGTCTGGCGTCAGGCGGTCGCCGTGTTCGTGCGGGAAATGGGTTTCTGAGGCTGAAGGGCTGGCCCGCCCAGGCGGCAGTGCAAGGACCGCATGCCTCAGTCGGCGTCGCGATCTTCCATCAGGCTCGAGTAGCGATAGACGACTTTCGAGCCAGTTTCCACCAGGACGATTTCCACCAGCCAATCGCCATCGTCCAGGGGTGAGACCGGCTGCCCGACTTCATACTTCAGGCCCAGCGGGCCCAGCAACTTGAGGGTACCGACCGGGACGTTGGGTGGTGTGTTCAATGCGTGTGACATACCCGTATCCATACGTTATTTTGAGCAGTCGCTAGATTACCAGCGTTGACCGGTCATCAGAACCCGTCATGGCATGAGACTGGCCCTCATGGCCGATATTCGGTAACCTGCCCGGCATCGTGCAGCAGAGAGGCTCCGTCATGTCCATCCAGTTTGATTTTGTCGATTTACGCCTGTTTACCTATATCGCCGAGGAAAAAAGCCTGACCAAGGCGGCAGGGCGGGCCTGCCTGTCCTTGCCTGCCGCCAGCATGCGGATCAAGAACCTTGAACAGTCGATCGGCGTGCCGTTGCTCAATCGCAGTGCCCAGGGCATCACGTTGCGCCCGGCTGGTGAAGCATTCCTGCATCATGCGCGGCAGGTGCTTGGCCAGATCGAACTGCTCAGCTCGGATCTGCAGGAGTATGCCAAGGGCATCAAGGGGCATGTGCGCATCCTGGCCAATACCACGGCGATGACCGAGTTCCTGCCGCATGTGCTGAGCGATTTCCTGGCGCACTGGCCGGATGTGAACATCGACCTGAGCGAGCGCCAGAGTGATGAGATCGTCAAGGCGGTGAGTGCGGGCGTGACCGACATCGGGATCGTGGCAGGCTCGGTCAAGACGGCTGGCCTGCTGACCCTGCCGTACCGGAAAGACCGCCTGGTGCTGGCCGTGTCGGAAGATCATGAGCTTGCCCATCATGACCGTATTCCCTTCGAGCGCACCATGGATTGTGATTACATCGTGCTGCACGAGGGCAGTGCCATCTACGCCTTTCTCAATCGTGCCGCAGGCGAGATCAACCGGCAGTTGCGGATACGCATCCAGGTGGGCAGTTTCGAGGCTGCCTGCCGCATGGTGGCAGCCAATGTGGGGATCTCCATCCTGCCCGAGTCAGCAGCCCGGCGCCATGCTCGCAGCCTGCCGATCAAACTGGTGGAGCTGGAAAACACCTGGGCCATCCGCAATATGCTGATCTGCGTGCGGGACATGGAAACCCTGCCGCATTTCACGCATGAGCTGATTCGACTGTTGCAGCAGGATGGCGAGGTTGTAAATGTCGATGAGGCGGGCTAGTCAGGTATCAAATACCTGATCCCCCCCATCACCCCTGATGGAGTGAAGGGTGTCTTTGTGTGTGTGTTGACAACAGCTACACACACGACTGGCGTTTGTGTATCTGTTGTATTTACACGAGGAGCCTCGCCATGCGTGCTGCCGCCATCAATCTACGTGCTCTGCCAGAGCAGCGCGATCTCATCGATCATGCCGCCAACCTGCTGGGAAAGAACCGCTCGGACTTCATGCTGGAGGCCGCCTGCGAACGTGCCCAGTCCGTTGTGCTCGATCAGGTCCACTTCTCGCTGGATGCAGAGAAATTTCAGCAGTTTGCTGACCTGCTCGATGCACCCCTTCAGTCCAACGCTGGATTGGAACGCCTGTTGGCACTGAAACCAGCCTGGAACAAGGGATGACCCTTGAACTCATCGCGCCGCAGCCTCTGACGTCAGATCATGACTGCACTGATTTTTCTTGCGGTGAACCGGTACTGGATGAATGGCTCAAGCGTCGGGCGATGGCCAATCAGGTCAGCGGAGCCAGTCGCACTTTTGTTGTGGCCGATAACGAGCGCCGTGTTTACGGCTACTACGCAATGGCGGCAGGTGCCGTGTCCCATCAGTTCGCGATAGGTGGTGTGCGCAGAAACATGCCTGATCCGGTGCCTGTCATGGTCTTGGCTAGGCTTGCGGTCGACATTCAGGCTCAAGGTATCAAGCTGGGTGGCTCACTGCTGCAGGATGGCGTCAACCGTGCGCTGAACGTTGCGCAGAATACGGGCGTTCGTGCCTTGCTCGTGCATGTCCTGCACGAGCGCGCGAAGCTGTTTTACGAGTATTACGGCTTTCAGGCCTCTCCGGCTGATCCGCTGGTACTGATGCTGGGTTGAGCCATGCCAAGCCGTAATGCCGAGGAACATGGCCAGGCACCACCGCTATGGCAGTCGGCGACGACAGACATTGCCAACTCGGGCGTGCCAACCAAGGTGGGCATGAAGCTCACAGGTTACAAGACCGTGGCAATGTTTATGCACTATCCTCATACCGAGGACAAACCGGTGCGCGAAGCGGCCGAACTGGTGGCGAGCCGGCTGCAGGCGATCACCGGCGCATCGCGCCCGGCAGAGGCAACGGCGTGACTGGTAAACATGCTCCCGCCTTGCCAGCCCCGATTGTCGTGTCGCTGTCACGACAATCGGGTGTGCCGCACCTTGTGGGGCGGCCTCACTACGCCATCTTGAGAAGTGTGCCCGATACGGGTATAGTTTGGAGGTCGATATGACGCGCATCCTCAAGCGCAAGGACTTTGCGCGGTGGCAGTCGGGCGAGAAGCTGCCCGATTCCGCCTTGTGCAAGGCGGTTCAGGAGATGGAAAGCGGTCTGATCGACGCGGACTTGGGCGGCTTCCTCTACAAGAAGCGGGTGGCTCGCCCGGGTGGTGGCAAGAGTGGCGGCTATCGCACGTTGCTGTCGGCCAAGATTGGCAGCCGCTATGTGTTCTTGCATGGGTTCCCCAAGAGCGACAAGGCGAACATCACGCAGGACGAGAAGAAGGCGCTGCAAGTCGCCGGCAAGGTGTTCTTGGAATTGCCCGCCGAAGCTTTGTCGAAGGCGTTGCAGTCGGGTGTTTTACTGGAGGTGCATTGTGAGCAAGATCATTGAATCGCTGCGTGGCGACCTGGCGACGCTCCACGAAGTCGGAGCGATCAGCAAGGTGACGATGCGCGAGTTCGACGCGATTTGCCCGCCGCCGGTGCGGGAGTTCGGCGCTGTTGAAATCAAACGCCTGCGTGAAGCCTTGAAGTTCAGCCAGCCGGTGTTCGCGCTGCACCTGCATACCTCGGCCTCGACCGTGCGCAAGTGGGAGCAAGGCGAGACTCGCCCGGCCGGCCCGGCGCTTAAGCTGCTCAACGTCATTGCCGACAAGGGTTTGCAGGCCATCATCTGATGCCTGCTACACGCCATCCAAGTTTTCGCGTTGCACAGTCATCGTCTTGTCTACCATGACCTGGGATGGCTTTTGCAATCCGTTTTCGGTGCTCGGCTGTACGGTAATTCGTAACAGGGGGGCGGTCACCGAACGGCTACTGCGCCGCTTTTGTCCTAGTCGACTAGCACATTCCCCACCAGCATGCCGCCGCCGACCAGCCAGCCGAACAGCAGGGCGGCCAGCAGAATGGGGTGCCAGCCGGCTTGCCGGATGACCGACAGGCGGGTGGTACAGCCCAGGGCTGCCATGGCAGCTGCCAGGCAGAAGGTATCCAGTTGGTGTGCGCCTTGCAGAACCACAACCGGCATGGGCAGCCATGAGTTGAGCCCTGCGGCCAGCAGAAAGCCGAAAGCGAACCAGGGAATGACGATGCGGCCTAGTGTGTGTGCCGCATCTGACGTGCGCGGCGACAGCACGCGGGCGACATAGAACGACAGGCCGATCAGGAAAGGGGCGAGCATCATGACGCGGACCATCTTCGAGACCACGGCGAGATAGGCCGCCTCCTCGCCGATGGATTGGCCGGCGGCCACGACCTGTGCGACCTCGTGGATGGTGGCACCGGTGAACAGGCCGAACCAGCCCGCAGACCAGTCGAACAGCATGTAGCGCAGGTTGAGCTGATAGAGCTGGGGGTACAGGAAAAGCGCCAGCGTGCCGAACAGTACGACCGTCGAGATTGCCACCGTGACCTGGGCCGGCCGGGCCTGCAGGACGGGGGCCGTGGCGATGACGGCTGCCGCGCCGCAGATCGAACTGCCTGCGCCGATCAGCATGCTGGTGCGCTCATCCAGGTTGAACAGACGGGTGCCCAGTATCCAGGCCAGCATGAAGGTGCTGCCGAGCATGATGGCATCGAAGAGGACGCCTTGCCAGCCAATGCTGCCGATATCCTGCAGCGTCAGTCGCAAACCGTACAGGACGATGCCCAGCCGCAGCAGAATCTGCTTGCTGAAACCCAGACCCTCCTGTGTCGCGGCATCGAAGCGACCCAGCAGCGGGCCTGCCAGCAGGCCCAGGGCGAGTGCCAGTGTCAGGGTCCCTAGTCCATGTGCCTGCAGCCAGGGATGCCGGGCGATCCACATGGCGGCCAGTGCCAGGCAGTTGGCCAGCATCAGGCCGGGCAGGTAGGCGCGAAGGCGCTGCGGCCAGTGGGGGAGCCGCTGGGTACTGTCAGCCGCGGTGATGTGGCGAATATGCGCCTGCCTTGTATCGATGTTGCCGTTCGACGATGAAATCGGGGCACTATGATCAGGCGGAATGGGCAGCGATTGCATGGCGGTATACACGGCAAGAGAGATGCGTGGTAGTGTGAGGCCGCCATATTTATCTGTAAAACTGGTTATATGGTTATATCCTATTGAAATAAACGATAAAGAAGGATGCCCGTCATGCATCTCACGCTGCGCCAGCTGGAAATTTTCATTGCCGTGGCCGACTGCGGCAGTACGTCTGCTGCGGCGACGCATATTGCCCTGTCACAGTCGGCCATCAGTGGTGCGCTCAACGAGTTCGAGTCGCTGTTGGGCATTCGTCTGTTCGACCGTGCCGGCAAGCGGCTGGTGATTAACGAGACGGGGCGTGCC
The DNA here is from genome assembly GCF_040137905.1 of Corticimicrobacter sp. Classification (NCBI taxonomy): domain Bacteria; kingdom Pseudomonadati; phylum Pseudomonadota; class Betaproteobacteria; order Burkholderiales; family Alcaligenaceae; genus Corticimicrobacter; species Corticimicrobacter sp. Next base: position 25,640 of record NZ_JBEFDG010000004.1, on the reverse strand, counting down.
TTGTTGCCCCAGGCCAGGGTTACGCTGGAGTCTGCGCGCCAGATCGAGCGCCAGTTCGGTGTCGGCCTGCCCGTGTCGGCGCAGGTTCAGGCCCCCGTATCGATTCGGTTGGGGGCCAGCACGACCATCGGCAATTATCTCGTGCCAGGCATGGTGGCGGCTTATCTGAGGGCTGCGCCGCTGGCCCGCGTCGAGGTGGAAATCGGCAATACCCGTGATGTGGCGTCGGCAGTGGCGCGGATGGAAGTGGATCTGGGGTTGATCGAAGGCCCCTGCCATGAGCCGGATCTGCATGTCGAGCACTGGATGGACGATGAGATGGTCATCGTGGCTGCGCCTGGTTATCTTTGGCCAAGGGAGTCCGCTCATGACAAACAGGATGATGAGGCTGTGCATGTCAGACCGGCTGTGTTGCCCGAGCAACCCATTACGCCCATGGTGTTGCGCCAGGCCTGCTGGCTGTTGCGCGAGCAGGGCTCGGGCACTCGCGAGACGGTCGAACAGGCACTGTTGCCACATCTGGACCACTTCGAGAGTGCGATGTACCTGGGCAGCTCGGAAGCCATCAAGCAGGCCGCAGCAGCAGGCCTGGGCGTGACCTGCCTGTCTCGGTCGGCCGTGCAGGATTTTGTGGCGGCCGGACGCCTGATGATATTGCACACGGCCCTGCCCCGGATCGAGCGTCGTTTCTACCTGATCCGGCACCGTGCCCGTATCCTGTCGCCAGCCTTGTCGCAGTTCATCGGCATGCGCAGTGCGGAGTTGGAAAATGGTGATGGACAGCCGTCGTCGGCAGCGCAACAATCTGCACTTTGACCGGAGCGGCACGATGCAGATACGCGATGCACAGGCCGGTGATGCCGCAGGGATCGCCGCCATCTACAACTACGCAGTCACGGATACGCTGGCGATCTGGAACGAGCGAACGGTAGACGCCAGCGATCGTGCAGCCTGGATCGCGGCGCGCCAGGCGCAGGGCTATCCGGTGCTGGTTGCGGTCGATGACGCGGGCGGCATCCTGGGCTATGCCTCATTCGGTGACTGGCGCACCTTCGAAGGCTTTCGCCATACCGTCGAGCATTCGGTATACGTGCGTCCGGACTGTCATGGCAAGGGACTGGGGCGGGCACTGCTGACGGCGCTGATCGCGAGGGCACGAGAGGCCGGAAAGCATGTGATGGTCGCTGGCATCGAGGCCGGCAACGTGGCATCCATCCGTCTGCACAAGGCCTGTGGTTTCGTGCAGACGGCGTTGATGCCACAGGTCGGGACCAAGTTTGGCCGCTGGCTGGATCTGGCGTTCCTGCAACTGATGCTGGATGACGGGGAATAGTGACCCAGTCTGGCCTTTACGCCGTTTGCTGCTGTTCGGAAAGCTGTTCGGATAGCGTGCGTAGCCGTTCTCGACTGTTGCTGAGGTGGGTACGCATGGCGGCGCGTGCCGAATCTGAATCCTGCCGTTCGATGGCGCTCAATACCACCTTGTGTTCGTTGTTGATCTGCCGCAGATATTCCTGTTGTTCCTGGATGGTGCGGTGTACTGCATTGACACGGCTGCGCGGAATGATGGCGGCACCCAGTTGCTTTAGGACGTCCGCAAAATAGCGATTGCCGGTTGCGGCTGCAATGGCCGTATGGAAGGCGATGTCTGCTTCGATGCTGGCTTCACTGCGCACGGCGCTTTCGCCGCGCAGGTCGCATTTCATGTCGAACTGTTCAAGTGCGGTGCGCATTGCGTTGATGTCATCGGCAGTACGGCGCTGGGCTGCCAGACCGGCTGCCTCTGACTCTATGCTGATCCTGAATTCCAGTATGGACATGACATCAAGCAGCGTGACGAGATTGCAGTTCAGGCTGATGTCGCTATGTACGGGGTCAGGCATGTCCAGAACGAATGTGCCAATGCCATGACGGGTTTCGACAAGCCTGGCTGCCTGCAACTGGGAAATGGCTTCGCGTACGACAGTGCGACTGACACCTTCTCTTTGCATCAGCTCGGCTTCGGGGGGCAGCTTGCTGCCCGCCTGGAATGCCCCCTGGCGGATTTGCTGGGTCAAGGACAGTACGACTTCCTGAGTCAGGCTACGGCTTCGTTTGCGCGGTGCGTTCTGAGGATTCATGAATGGGCGGACCAGTATTGGCTGAGCGTCGTACACATGGTTTACGTAGATTCCATATGTTAAGTCATCCTATGACATATCTGTGAGCAAATCGATCATGCGGGCTTTATTTCATCTGTCATCGATGTAAATACGCTATGTTGTATGATGACTGTAATGGTTTGAATATATGGAAATCCCTATGTTTTTCAGATTATTGTGATATTTTTGGTTTTGAGGTTGCTTTTTTTATCTCTTATTGTACGATGACGTACTTCTTTATGGTTGTAGTACATCTTGTTCTGGTGACATTAGGAGAAAGCCGTGACCACCCCCCAGGAACTCAAAAGTATTCTTTCGCAAGGCCTGCTGTCGTTTCCGCTGACGGACTTTGACGAACAGGGCGATTTCAATGAAAAGGCCTATGCCGCTCGCCTCGAATGGCTGGCCCCTTACGGTGCCAGCGCATTGTTTGCGGCAGGCGGCACAGGCGAGCTGTTTTCGATCAGTGGCGATGAGTACGGCACCATCATCCGCACGGCGGTGCAGGCCGGTGCCGGCAAAGTGCCCATCCTGGCGGGGGTGGGTGGCCCGACGCGTACTGCGATTGCACAGGCCCAGGAGGCCGAACGCCTGGGGGCTCATGGCGTGCTGCTGCTGCCGCATTACCTGACCGAGGCCAGCCAGGAGGGTATCGCCGCCCATGTGGCGCAGGTCTGCCAGTCCGTAAAGATCGGTGTGGTTTTCTACAACCGGGCCAACTCTCGCCTCAGCGCGGAGTGGCTGTTGAAGCTGGCGGATGCGCATCCCAACCTGATCGGTTTCAAGGATGGGGTGGGTGACATCGAGCCCATTGTACGCATTCGCCGCAAGCTGGGCGACCGCTTTACCTACCTGGGCGGCCTGCCGACAGCGGAAGTCTATGCCGCGGCATACAAGGCCATGGGCATCCCTGTCTATTCGTCGGCCGTCTTCAACTTCATTCCCAAGACCGCCATTGCGTTCTACCACGCCGTTGCCGCCGGGGATCACGCAACGACGAACCGCTTGATCGATGAGTTTTTCCTGCCCTATCTGGAAATCCGCAATCGCAAGCAAGGTTATGCCGTCAGCATCGTCAAGGCCGGTGCCCGCCTGGCAGGTCATTCCGCCGGTCCGGTTCGTGCGCCGCTGACCGATCTGGAAGAAGAGGAAGTGCAGGCGCTGAAGGCGTTGATGGACAAGCTGGGCAGCCAGTAATCGCAGTTCTTTCTAAAGGATGGATGATGACAATTAGCGGCGCGATGTTGATCGGCAATCAGCGCGTCCATGGCGAGGTGGGCGGGCAGCAGGCCGCCAATCCCGCTACGGGCGAGACGTTGGAGCCAACATTTGGTTTTGGTGGGGCCGAGCATGTCGAGCAGGCTGCGCGGTTGGCGCAGGCGGCATTCGATCCTTATCGGCATTTGCCACTGGCGCAACGTGCACAGTTCCTCGAAGAAATCGCCAGCCAGATCATGGCATTGGGCGATGAACTGCTGGCGCGTGCGCATGCCGAGACAGGATTGCCGCCGGCGCGTCTGCAGGGCGAACGTGGCCGGACGGTGGGGCAATTGCGCCTGTTTGCGCAGGTGGTGCGTGATGGGCGTTTTCTGGCGGCCAGCGTGGATCCTGCCTTGCCGGATCGCACGCCATTGCCGCGCAGTGATCTGCGGCTGGCAAAGGTGCCGCTGGGGCCGGTCGCCGTGTTCGGGGCCAGTAATTTCCCGCTGGCGTTTTCCGTGGCGGGCGGCGATACGGCGTCGGCCCTGGCCGCTGGCGCGCCTGTGATCGTCAAGGGGCACAATGCGCACCTGGGGACGTCGGAACTGGTCGGGCAGGCAATCGTGGCGGCCGCGCAAGCCACGGGGATGCCGGAAGGCGTGTTTTCCCTGTTGTTCGGTGCCGGTACGCAACTGGGCAGTGCCCTGGTGGCGCATCCTGCCATCAAGGCGGTGGGCTTTACCGGATCGCGGCAGGGCGGTCTGGCCCTGGTGCAGGTGGCACAGGCCAGGCCCGAACCGATCCCGGTCTATGCCGAAATGAGCAGCATCAACCCGGTATTCCTGTTTCCGGGGGCGCTGTCGGCTCAGGCGGCGCAATTGGGCAAGGCATTTGTCGATTCGCTGACGCTGGGATGCGGTCAGTTTTGCACCAACCCAGGGCTCTTGATCGCCCAGGCCGGGCCGGCTCTGGATGCATTCCTGGCTGCGGCTGCTGCCGCAATGGTCGAGAAACAGGCCGCCGTGATGCTGACCCAAGGCATACACCAGGCATACGAGAAAGGGGTGTCGCACCTGGCGGCGGCAGGCGTGCAGGCCGTCTCTGAAGGATTGCCGTCGCAAGGCGTCAACACCGCCCAGGCCGTGCTGTTCACCACGACGGAAGCGCATTTCCTGGCGTCTGCCGCACTGCGTGAGGAAGTATTCGGTCCGGCCGGCTTGCTGGTCAAGGTTGATTCAACCGAGGCTTTTGCACGCATTGCCGAGACGCTGGAAGGTCAGTTGACGGCGACCTTGTTCCTGGAGTCTGAAGACCATACGGCTGCGCAGCCACTGGTGCCTGTGCTGGAGCGCAAGGCGGGCCGGCTGCTGGTAAATGGCTTTCCGACCGGTGTCGAGGTGTCGCATGCCATGGTTCATGGTGGGCCTTTCCCGGCCACGTCCAATGCGGCATTTACGTCGGTAGGCACGACGGCCATTGATCGCTTCCTGAGACCGGTCTGCTATCAGGATTTCCCGGATGCGCTGCTGCCGCAGGCATTGCGGCGAGCCAATCCGCTGGCGATTCCCCGTTTGATCGATGGCGTGCCGGAGACAGACTGCTAAGTCTGCAGGCCTATGCCAGCGATACAAAACGGGCCGGAGGCACATTGCCTCCGGCCCGTTTTATCGCGAAGTGTTCGGAAAGCGCTTACTTCACCCCCAGAAACGGCACTGCCGATCCCGGTACCTGCGTCGTTGGCAACTGGCCATCCCATTTCTCGACTGCCATCAGGTTGACCAGCCCCGTATTGGAGGCCAGGGCCTTGGCGCGTGCCTCGATGGCGGCCGCTTCGGCTTCGCCACGCAGCCGGATGCCGTCGGCTTCAGCCTGGAATTGCTGACGCTTGGCGTCGGCGTCGGCCTTGGCCTGCACAACCTTGATTTCGGCCTGGATCTCGGCGGTCTGTTTTTGCTGGCGCGTGGTTTCGATCTGGACCTGGGCCAGCATGCGCTGTTCGATGCTCTGCTCGTAGGCCTTGGAGAAGCCGACTTCCTCGACCTGCAGGCCCACGATCTGCACGGGTGCGTCGCGCATGGCCAGGTTGACGGCCTGCAGGGCGTCAACGCCAAGCTTTTCGCGTTCCTGGATGGCGCGCACGGCAGTGAATTTGCCGAATACGTTCTTGACGGCATCGGGGGTGCGGCGCTCGATGACGCGGGCCTGCAGGGCTTCCAGCGTGCCGTATTCGCTGTAGAGATCGGCCACACGGTCCACCGGTACCCGGTAGGTGACCGACACTTGCATGGTGGCGGGTTGCTGGTCGTAGGAATAGGCTTCCAGCGGCATGACGACATTGTGGTCGCGCACCGAAATGAAGCGCACGCTGTCCAGTACCGGCGTCTTGAAGCCGAGGCCGGGTTCGGCCACGTGTTGCAATGAGCCGTTGCGCAGCACGACGGCGCGTTCGCCCTGGTCGGTCTGGTAGAACGCGCTGAAGGCGCACAGGATGATGACGACGAACAGGCCTGCGGCAAGGACAAAGAAGCCGGCTTTGTTTTTCATGTTTTCAATCTTGGTTTGCATGGGGAGTTACCTGTTTTTCCTGGACAGGAGTGCACGAATGCCGACGGCGATCAGGTAGGCAACGACTGCGGCACCGACAATAATCAAGACGGTTCTCACTGTTTTTCCTGAGAATGAGGGCAGCCGTATTGGACCATAAAAGCGATTCCGGAAATGTAAGGATGGAATAATTCTCATTCTGCTCTATGCGTGTTGGCATGCAGGACAGGCTCGAGCGTATTGCGGACATAAATTTCCGCATAAACAAGATCTGCACCTTGCTTTTTCTGTAATGGCTGGCGGGCTACCGTTACGGTCTTGTGTTTCACTAAAGGTTCAGCCGTGATGTTTCTCCGTATTTGTCCCTGCTTCTTGGTGTATCGCCTGTGCCTCCATGTCAGACTAGATCCGGTCATCAACGAGACCGGATCTGTCGCTGGGCAGATGCCATGATGAGGACGACCTCTTTGAGCATGGCCGCAGTTGCCTTTCGCAAGCACGCCACGCTGGCCGATCCTGATTGCCTCGTTGACGTGACGACTGAGCGCCCGGTGCCTGGGCCACACGATCTGCTGGTTGCTGTTCGTGCCGTTTCGGTCAATCCCGTTGATACAAAGATAAGGGCGGGACTGGTAGCTGCGCCCGATGCCGTTCAGTACCTGGGCTGGGATGCCGCCGGAATCGTGGAGGCAGTAGGCGAAGCTGTCACTCTGTTCCGGCCTGGCGATACGGTGTATTACGCAGGTTCGTTCGATCGCAGTGGCAGCAATGCACAGTTCCATCTGGTGGACGAACGCATCGTTGGCCATATGCCCCGGAGTCTCAGCTTCGCCGAAGCGGCGGCGCTGCCTCTGACGTCGCTGACTGCCTGGCAACTGTTGTTCGACCGCCTGGGCATGCCGCCCGGCAAGCAGGCCTATGCCGGCAGCCTGCTGGTGTTGGGAGGCGCGGGTGGCGTCGGGTCAATGCTGATCCAGCTTGCTCGGCGGTTGACTGGTCTGACCGTGATCGCCACGGCCTCACGCACGCAGAGCCGCGATTGGTGCTTAGCGCTCGGTGCACATCATGTCATCGACCACCTACAGTCGTTGCCGGAGCAGATCAATGCGCTGCCGGTACCGCCGGTCACGCACGTCGCGGCACTGTCGAACACAGCGGGGCATTGGACGGAACTGGCGGAATTGATCGCCCCGCAGGGCCGGCTCGCCATCATCACAGACCACGATGTGCTGGATGCCGTTCCCTTCAAGGCCAAGAGTGTGTCGCTGCATTGGGAAATGGTGTTCACGCGTCCGTTGTTCGGCACGCAGGACATGGTTGCGCAGCATGGCATTTTGGATGAAGTAGCCGCGTTGGTTGATATTGGTGTTCTACGTTCGACTGTCAACCGTGTGCTCCATCCACTTGATGCCGCCAGGCTGCGCGAGGCGCATCGGCTAGTGGAGGACGGTGGCATGACCGGCAAGATCGTGGTAGCGCGCTCTGCGGAGGATCTGGTGAGGACGGACTAATACTTGAGCATGACGGACAGTGCATGGTCAGCATCGACTGGCAGATTCAGTCAAAGCGGAAACAGGTGCTCGGCGATGAAGTCTACAAATGCCCTGATTTTCGGAGAGAGGTGACGGCTTGAAGGCCACAGCACATGGAAGACCATGCTTTCGTGGTTGTATTCGTCGAGCACGGTAACCAGCTTGCCGTCTTGCAATTGCTGGAACACTGCAATCTCTGGAAGGCAGGCGATGCCCAACCCTTGCTCTGCAAAGCATACTTGCGGATCGAGGGTGTTGGTCACCATGCTGATCGGCAATTCAATCGCCGGCATATCAGCAGCGCGTGTCACAGGCCATGTGTCCAGTTTTCCCGTGCTTGGGAAGCGATACAGCAGGCATGCGTGATGGGCTAGATCAGCAGGCTCGTGCGGAATGCCGGCCTGACTGAAATAGCTCGGTGCGCCGACGATCACTCGGCGGCAGGAGCCAAGGCGGCGCGACACCAACCGGGAATCACTGGGCTCTCCGGTGCGAATCACCGCGTCGAAGCCTTCTTCAATGACGTCTACCAGGCGATCTGAATAGTCGAAGTCCAGCTCGATGTCCGGGTAGAGCCGCTTGAACGTAGCGAGCCTCGGCATGAACAGCGTACCGACCGAGGGCAGGCTGATGCGCAGCTTGCCTCTCGGTGCGCTTTGGGTCTGCAGAAGTTCTGCTTCTGCAGACTCCACTTCGCAGAGGATGCGGCGGCAGCGTTCCAGGAATAGTGTGCCTTCCGGGGTCAGGCTGATGGTGCGGGTGGAGCGATGGAACAATCGTACACCCAGACGTTCTTCCAGTCGCACGATCGCCTTGCTGACGGCCGATGCCGAAATGCCGAGTTGCCGGCCTGCGGCAGTGAAGCTGCGCGCTTCCCCTGCGCGAACGAACACATTCAGCGCGCCCAGGTTTTCCATGCACTCTCCTATTTATGACTTATAAGTCATAAATATTATGAACTTTATCCTATTTTTCATTTATCTATACTGCGCGACACTATGGAAAGCATTCTGGCGTAGCAATCGGTTGCGCGGAGATAGAGAAGAAAGGGCTTTAAATGACAACGCATACTGCGCTCCGAAGTGCGGAAAGACTGCCGTTAGGCGCATTGCTGGCTTTGGCGATGGCGGCCTTCATTACCTTGCTTACCGAGATCATGCCGGCGGGATTGTTGTCTTCCATCGCGCAGGGGCTGAACGTTTCAGAAAGCCTTGCAGGACAGTTCATCACCGCCTATGCAGTGGGCGCGTTGTCCGCTGCGATCCCCGTCACAACGCTGACGCAGGGCATGCGCAGGCGTCCACTGCTATTGATTGCGATCCTTGGGTTTGCGGTTGTCAATCTTGTCACCGCGTTGTCCGACAGCTACGGCGTTTCCCTCACGGCGCGCTTTTTCGCTGGTGTCTTTGGCGGTATCGTCTGGTCTTTGCTGGCTGGCTATGCTGTGCGCCTGTCGCCGTCGCATCTCAGTGGTCGAGCAATTGCAATTTCCGGTGCTGGCGCGACCATCGCATTGGTGCTCGGTGTGCCACTCGGCACCTGGCTAGGCCGACTCATCGGCTGGCAAGGTGCCTTTGGGTTGATGACAGTTCTGGCACTACTGCTTATGGTCTGGATCGTTGCAATCGTTCCAGATTTTCCTGGCCAGGTGAAGGCAAAGCGTCAGGCACTCTCCAGTGTCTTCCTGAAAACCGGCATACGCTCTGTATTGTTCGTGGTCTTCACCTTTGTCGTTGCCCACAACATTCTCTACATCTACATTGAGCCTTTTCTGGTGCCTTCGGGCTTATCCGCCAAAGTAGATGTTGTGCTGTTTGTGTTTGGGGCGGGCTCGATCATTGGCCTCTGGTGGATCGGTGCGTGGGTTGATCGCCAGTTGCAATGGCTGGCCGTGGCAAGCATTACTGTTTTCGCCTTTGCTTCTCTGTTGCTCGGTCTTTGGGGCGATAGTTCGCAGATGGTTTATCTATCCATCATGGCTTGGGGGCTTGCCTTTGGCGGATTTGCCACGATCACCCAGACGGCATTGTCTCGTTTCGCGGGTGATTCGGTCGATGTTGCGCAGTCTGTATATACGACGGGTTGGAATACTGCTGTTGCCGGCGGCGGCGTAGTCGGAGGGCTTCTGCTTGAGTGGATGGGTGTCGCATCGTTTGCCTGGATCGTCATCGGCATTCTTGCCATTTCGCTGCTGGGGACGGTGTTTGCCATGAACAGAGCGCTGGCAAGTCGGAACTGACACTGGAGTTTCAGGTGGCTGTGTTCGACCACGTTTTTTATTGTGATGGCCACCGCAAATGAAAAAAGGCGCTCCGTTTCAGGGAGCGCCTGTGCCGTCGCCGCGTGCCTGATGGTCAGGCTGAATATGGCGGTTTGTTCAAGCCCAGGGCCTGAGGTCAGGCCAGCGTCAGCGTGACGTCGATGTTGCCGCGCGTGGCGTTGGAGTAGGGGCAGACCACGTGTGCTTTTTGGAGCAGGTCTTCGCCGACGGCGCGGTCGATGCCCGGCAGGGAGACGTTCAGTTCGACCTGGATGCTGAAGCCGGTCGGGATCGGGCCGATGCCGACGCTGCCGGTAATGGACGTATCAGCGGGCAGGGCGACTTTTTCGCGGCCGGCCACCAGACGCAGCGCGCCCAGGAAGCATGCCGAATAGCCCGCGGCAAACAGTTGCTCGGGGTTGGTGCCTTCGGCACCGTTGCCGCCCAGTTCACGCGGCGTGGAGAGTTTGACGTCGAGCTGGTTGTCGGACGATACGGCACGGCCATCACGGCCGCCGGTGGCGGTGGCATGGGCGGTGTAGACGACTTTTTCGAGAGACATGGCAAGATTCCTTGGTGGGTGGGGAAAAGAGATCAATCCGGCGTGATATGTCGCGCCAGTCGTTCACGCAGGGCTTCGAGTTCCTGCTTGAGCGTATTCAGTTCGGTCGGCGCGCAGCCGGTGGCACAGACGGCCCCTTCGGGGACGCTGCGGGCGCGCTGTTGCATGGCACGTCCGGCATCGGTCAGGCCGATGCGTACCTGGCGTTCATCTTCCTGGTCGCGGGTGCGGGTGACCAGTCCTGCCGTCTGGAGACGCTTGAGCAACGGGGTAAGCGTTGCGGAGTCCAGGTGCAGGCGTGCGCCCAGTGCCGAGACGGTCAGGCCGTCGTGCTCCCACAGCACCAGCATGACCAGATACTGCGGATAGGTCAGGCCAAGATCGGCCAGCAACGGGCGGTAGACCTTGTTCATCGCCAGGTGCGCCGCATAGAGGGCGAAGCACAGTTGCCCGTCGAGCCGGTAGGCGGCATCGGGCAGGGCAGGCGAAGAAGCTGTAATGGCTGTATTCATGAGGTCAATATATATCGTGCAATATTAAATAGCAAGCTATTCATTTTGTGAGATCAGACAGAAAGCGATAGAGCGCGTACCAGACCATGGCATCAGCAGCGATTTCTGATCGTGCGGCGGTTGTGGCAAAAATGACATGTCACGCGCCTACAATCGGCGCATATCCATCGTGCAGAGAACCCCATGCCTGATTTCGACCATACCGTACGCCCCACCCGCCAGCCGCCATTCATGCCCTTCACGGGTTTCATGGAGGCCGAGGCCGCCGTGCAGCGGCTGATCGAGATCTATGCACGCAATACGGCTTTCATCCGCGATGCCTTCGGTGCTTTCGTGCGCAGTCAGCAGATGCCGGATCACCGTGTGCGTGCCTGCTATCCGGCCATCCGCATCCGTGTCACGTCACACCAGGAAGTCGACAGTCGCCTGTCATATGGGCACGTGGTCGAGCCAGGTATCTACATGACCACGGTGACGCAGCCGGCACTCTATGCGGATTACCTGCGCGAGCAGATCGGCCTGCTGATCGACAACCATGGCGTGCCGGTGGAGATCGGTGAGTCGGATACGCCGATTCCATTGCATTTCACGCTGACCGATGGGGCCTATGTCGAGGGCGTCTATCCGGATGGCTCGGGCCATGTCTTGCGCGACCTGTTCGACGTGCCGGATCTGGCCGTCATGGACGATGCCATCGTCAATGGCACCTGGAAAGGGCGGCCGGACAGTCCCCGGCCACTGGGGCCGTTCACGGCACCCAGGGTGGATTACTCATTGCATCGCCTGCAGCACTACACCGCGACTGCGCCGCAGTATTTCCAGCATTTCGTGCTGTTCACCAATTATCAGTTCTATGTGGATGCCTTCTGCGTCTGGGCACGCGATACGCTGGCACGCGGAGAGGGCGGTTATACCGCTCTGGTGGAACCCGGCAATGTGATCACGGTGGCAGGGGCCGATGCACAGCCGCAGGGGGCAACGCCGACGCGGACGCCGCAGATGCCGTCCTATCACCTGCTGCGCGAGGGACATAGCGGCATCACGGTCGTCAACATCGGCGTCGGCCCGGCCAATGCCAAGACCATCACCGACCATGTGGCGGTGCTGCGGCCATCGGCCTGGCTGATGTTGGGCCATTGCGCCGGGCTGCGGACTACCCAGCGACTGGGTGACTATGTGCTGGCGCATGGCTATGTGCGCGAGGATCATGTGCTGGATGATGACCTGCCGACCTGGGTGCCGGTACCGCCGCTGGCCGAGATCCAGGTCGCACTGGAACAGGCCGTGGCCGAGGTGTCGGGCGTCAGTGGCTGGGAACTCAAGCGGATCATGCGTACCGGCACCGTAGCCACGACCGATAATCGCAACTGGGAATTGCGCGATCACGACGAGCCGGTGCAACGCCTGTCGCAGTCGCGGGCAATTGCGCTGGACATGGAGTCGGCCACCATCGCGGCCAACGGTTTCCGGTTCCGGGTGCCCTATGGCACGCTGCTGTGCGTGTCGGACAAGCCGCTGCATGGCGAATTGAAGCTGCCCGGCATGTCCAGCGAGTTCTATCGCACGCAGGTGGGCCAGCATTTGCATATCGGGATTCGTGCGCTGGAATTGCTGCGCGAGATGCCGGAGGCACGGCTGCATTCACGCAAGCTGCGCAGCTTTCTGGAGACGGCATTCAAATAGGCCGCACAGCCGGGCCTGTGGGTTAGCCGATCTGGAAGGGCGTCTTAGGCAAAATGCGATTCCGTTGGCCGGGTGTTTGTCCTAGCATCGGGAATCGGCTTATTGCCTCTGCTTATTTTGCACTGCCTTTTCATGAATATTTCCCTGATCGTGACGCTTGCCATCCAGGTGCTGGCCTCCATGGCGGCCCTGACCGTCCCCGTGCTGGCACCGGCGGCGTCGCAGGATATCGGCCTCTCGGCCACGCTGGTCGGTGTGTTCATGGCGATTGTCTATGCGGCGGCGATGTTCTCGTCGCTGGCCAGCGGGGGGCTGATCGCCCGCTACGGCGCGATCCGTACCAGCCAGCTTTGCCTGCTGTCCTGTGGTGTGGGGCTGGCCTGCGTGGCCGTGGGGCAGGTGGGGGCCATGGTACTGAGCGCCGTGCTGATCGGCCTGGGCTATGGGCCGGTCACGCCGGCCAGCTCGCATATCCTGGCGCGGACCACGCCGGCCCATCGCATGGGTCTGATCTTCTCGCTCAAGCAGACGGGCGTGCCACTGGGTGGCGTGATGGCCGGGCTGCTGATTCCCGGACTGGTACTGCTGTGGCAATGGCAGGGGGCGGCGCTGGCGGCCGGGCTGGCCTGCCTGGTGGTGGCGGCCCTGGCCCAGCCGATCCGGGCCGATTTCGATGCGGATCGCTCGCCGGCGCACCGGCTGGGGATCGGTGGTGTGTTCCGGCCCTTGCAGATGGTGTTCGAGCATCGGCGTATCCGCAACCTGGCGTTGTGCACGTTTTTCCTGAGTGCCATGCAACTGTGCCTGACCTCGTATCTGGTGACCTATCTGACCGGTTCATATGGTGTGGCACTGGTGACGGCCGGATTGGTGCATGCGGCATCGCAGACGGCAGGGGCCGTCGGGCGGCTGCTGTGGGGCTGGGTCGCGGACCGCAGCCGGGCACCGGATCTGGTGCTGGCCCTGCTGGCGTTTGCCATGGCGGGCGCGTCGCTGCTGACGGCGCTGTTCCGCCCGGACTGGCCGTTGGCCATCGTTATCGTGGTCAGCATGGTGTTTGGTGGCACGGCGATAGGCTGGAATGGCGTGTATCTGGCGCAGGTCGCGCAACTGGCACCCAAGGGCATGGCCGGCCAGATGACGGGCGGCACGCTGTTCTTTACCTACTTTGGTGTGGTGCTCGGTCCGCCGGCCTTTGCCGGGCTGGTGTCGGCGACGGATTCCATGGCGGCAGGCTTCGCGGGTATCGGTGTAGTGATCCTCGCGGTGGGCTGCGTGCTGCTGTATGTGCGCCAGGCTGAAAAGCGCGCAGCCTGAGATGCGTTGGGGATACCGATCCGGCAAGTCGCGTTTATTGGCCAGTCAGTCAAATTCCGTTTGGTTATAAACAAGCCACCATAAGGTATTTTTTGAAATGAGCCGATCTGCCTAGACTGTGTCTTTCCGATTGATTGCACATGAAAAGACGGGCAGGAAATATGCGTATTCTGAAAAAACTCATGGTGGTGGCACTGGCTGCCGCCTCTCTGGCACCCCTGGGGGCCGCCTGGGCGCAGAGTGCGCCTGAGGAAGTCCGTTTTGCATGGGCGGGTGGCCCCCGTACCTGGGTGCTGGGCCAGATCGACAAGTCGTTCGACAAGGCCTTCGGCGTACCCGTCAAATGGGTGGCCTTCAATTCCGGTGCCGATGTGCTGTCGCTGTTTGCCGCCAAGGAAATCGACATTGCGCGCTTCGGCTCCAGCCCGGCTGCCGCCGGTATTGCCCGGGGCCTGCCGATCGAAGTGATCGGCGCACAGGAAATCATCGCTACCAGCGAGCGGCTGATTGCCAGGGATGGCATCAACTCGCTCAAGGATCTGGAAGGCAAGCGGGTGGCCTATCCGGCCAATTCGACGGCACAGTTTGCGTTTGAACTGGCCGTCAAGCTGGCGGGCGACGGTGCCGATCGCAGCAAGATCCGCACAGTGGCGCTTAAGCCTGCCGAGATCGTGTCTGCCTGGCAGCGCGGCGATATTGATGCCGCCTATGTCTGGGGACCCTTCAGCCAGCAGCTCGAAGCGGCCCAGGGCAAGGAAATCTTCGCAACCAAGGACCTGGCCGAGCATGGCGTGCTGGTCTTCAACAATTATGTGGCGCGCAAGGAGTTCGCCGAGCAGCATCCCGAGCTGATCGTGAAGTTCCTCCAGGTCGCGCAGGACAAGGCGAGCGAGTACCTGGCCGATCCCGAGGCCGCCTCGCAGAAGATCGCCCAGTACCTCGACATCCCGGTCGATACGGTGCGCAGTACCCTGGGTGGCCTGCAGTATCCGTCCATCCAGGAGCAACTGACCGTGGACTACCTGGGCAACAGCCAGACCAAGGCCGATTCGCGCATTACCCGTTCGTATCATGATGCCGCGACGTTCCTGGCCGATATCGGCGAGCTGCGTGCTTCCGACGTACCGGCGACCTATGCCGATGCCATCAATACCCGCTACCTGGAGCAGGCTGCCGCCGCAGCGCCGCAGCAGTAAATCATGGCAGGTCAAGTTTCAGGCAAGGCTGCGCCGGCTGGCGCAGCCGGTGGGGGGCAGTGGAAATACGCCGCGATCAGTGTGATCGCGGTCGTGGCGTTTCTGCTGAGCTGGCAGGTTTCGGGGTGGGCAGGCTGGGTTGATCCGCTGTTGCTGCCGCCGCTGGGCGAGGTGTTGCGCACGGCGCTGGATCTTGCAGAAAACGGCTATCGCCAGTCTTCTCTGTGGCATCACATCGGCATCAGCGTGGCGCGGGCCGGCGTGGCTTTTGCGGCTGCCATTGTCATCGGCGTGCCGGTAGGACTGGCAATGGGCCGTTCGCGCTGGCTGTCGGCGCTGCTCGATCCGTTCGTGCAGTTCCTGCGGCCATTGCCCAAGATCGCCCTGATTCCGCTGGTGGTGCTGTGGTTCGGCATTGACGAAGGGGCCAAGTTTTTCCTGATCTTCATTTCGACCCTGCTGAGTGTGCTGGTCGGTGCGGCTGCTGCCGTGCTCAATGTCAGCCAGCAGCGCCTGCGTGCTGCCGCTACGCTCGGGGCGAGCCGGCACCAGGTGTTCTGGTATGTGATCCTGCCCAATGCCCTGCCGGAAATATTCACGACGATCCGCCTGGCCGTGGGTATCGGCTGGACTTCGTTGATCGCTGCCGAAATGGTGGCGGCCGATTCCGGGCTGGGCTGGATGGTCATCAATGCAGGGACTTACCTGCGTACCGATATCGTCATGCTCGGCATCTTCCTGCTGGGCCTGATCGGTTATCTGTTCGATGCGTTGCTGGTGTTCCTGCAGCGCCGGCTGGCACCCTGGGCCGGGAAAGAAGCATGAAAAATCCCATATCCGCTGTATCCGTACCGACACCGGAAGGCGCTGCCGGTGGCACGCCCGACCTGACGCATACGCAGGTGCCGAACGCTTCAGTCAGCATCCGTCTGCAGGGCGTGGGCAAGTCCTTTGCGCATGGCCGTCGCCAGGCGCAGCGCCTGACCGTGCTGGAAGACATCGACCTTGAAGTGCGTACCGGAGAGTTCGTGTGCCTGCTGGGTCCATCCGGTTGCGGCAAGTCCACCGTCCTCAATCTGCTGGCAGGCTTTGACAGCCCCGACCATGGCACGATCAGTCTGGATGGGCAGGCCATACGCGGGCCGGACCCCCGGCGTGGCATGGTGTTTCAGCAGCCAACCCTGTTCCCGTGGTTGACCGTGCTCGATAACGTGGCATTCGGGCCGCGCATGGCCGGTCGCGATGCCCGCGACTATTTGCCCGAGGCGCGCCGCCTGTTGCGCCAGGTCGGCCTGGAGCGCTATGCGGGGCACTATCCCTGGCAATTGTCGGGTGGTATGCGCCAGCGTGTCGCGCTGGCCCGCGCCTGGCTGCCGGGGCCGCAGGTGCTGTTGATGGATGAGCCGTTCGGCGCGCTCGATGCGCAGACCCGGCTGGTCATGCAGGAATTGCTCAACCGGATCTGGACCGAGACCGGCACGACCATTGTCTTCGTGACGCACGATGTGGATGAGGCCCTGTTCCTGGGCGATCGCATCGTCATGATGAGCGCCCACCCCGGTCGGGTGCGAGAAATCATCGAAGTTCCCTTTGCCCGGCCACGCACGCCCGATGCGCTGCTGACCGATTCTGCCTATGCCCCCGCCAAACGGCGTATCCTGCAAATTCTGCGTGAAGAAAGCGGTCATCTGCTTGAGGAGATCAATCCATGAAACTGTCCCATTTTCCCCGTGTGCGCCTGACCCAGGCACCGACTCCGCTGCAGCATCTGTCGCACCTGAGCCGTCTGCTGGGTGGCCCCGAGATCTATATCAAGCGCGATGACAATACCGGGCTGGCCACCGGCGGCAACAAGACCCGCAAGCTCGAATTCCTGCTGGGCGAGGCCCTGGCGCTGGGCGCGACGCATATCGTGACGCAGGGCGCGCGCCAGTCCAACCATGTGCGCCAGACCGTGGCGGCGGCGGCCCGTTTCGGCCTGAAATCCACGGTACTGCTCGAGGAGCGCATCCAGCATACCGATGCCGACTATGACGACAACGGCAACGTGCTGCTGGATCGTATCTTCGGGGCGACCATCGAGCGACGCGACGGTGGCCTGGACATGAACCAGGAACTGGTCGCGGTGGGCGAGCGCCTGCGTGCCTCAGGCGAGACGCCCTATCTGATCCCCGGTGGTGGCTCCAATGCCGTGGGGGCGCTGGGCTATGTCGAGTCGGCGCAGGAACTGCTGCAACAGATCAACGACCAGCAGCTCGATGTACACCATGTGGTGCATGCGACCGGCAGTACCGGCACCCAGGCCGGCCTGCTGGTCGGTCTGCAGGGCAACAACAGCCATATCCCGGTGCTGGGTGTGAGCGTGCGCGCACCGCGCGAGCGCCAGATCGAGAACGTCACGAAGCTGGCGCGCCAGACCTGGGAACTGCTGGGTATCCGGGGCGAATTTCCGGCCGAGGCGGTGCAGGTCACGTCCGATTACGTGGGCGAGGGTTACGGCATTCCCAACGACGGGACGCTCGAGGCTCTGTTCCTGCTGGCCCGGACCGAAGGCATTTTGCTCGACCCGGTCTATAGCGCCAAGGGGTTTGCCGGCCTGCTGGACTATATCCGCAAGGGCGAGTTCAAGGCCGGGCAGAATATTGTTTTCATCCATACGGGCGGTGCAGCAGCCTTGCCGGGCTATCGCAGCGTGCTTGAAAACTACGCACGCGATCATGCCCTCTGATCTGACCATTGCGGCGAGCGTCGGTGCGGTTGCGCCGGCTTTCCGGCTGGGTGTGCTCGGCGGCATGGGGCCGCTGGCGACGGTAGACTTCATGCACAAGCTGGTACTGGCCACGCCGGCGCGGATCGACCAGGAGCATGTGCCGGCCGTGGTCTGGAACGTGCCGCAGATTGCCGATCGCCAACAGGCCATTGCCGGGACGGGGCCGTCTCCGCTGCCGCAGTTGCTGGAGGGCGTGGCCCAGTTGAACCGGGCCGGTGCGACGCTGATCGTGATCCCCTGCAATACGGTGCACCACTGGATCGAGCCTCTGCGGGCCGCCAGTGCTACACCTTTCCTGCATATTGTCGATGCCACGCTGGAAGCGCTGGTGCGGTCGGGGGTTGGCGCGGGCCTGTCGTTTTCCGTGAATGCGGCTGTCGTAGCGGACCGGGCGGTGACTGGCCCGAGTAGCTCGGATGGTGTGGATGCGCAGCCGACCGAGGCCGCAGGGCCAACGCGTATCGGGCTGATTGCCACCAAGGGTGCCCTGCAGACCCGCCTGTACCAGGACCGCCTGGTACAGCATGGCTACGCGGTGCTCGAAAATACAGAAGAAGAACTCGACACTTTGTTTACGCCGGGCTGTTATGCCATCAAGCGCAATGCGCTCGATGACGGTGCCGTGCTGCTGGAGGCGGCGGCCCAGGCCCTGGTCGATCGCGGCGCGCAAAGGCTGGTACTGGCCTGCACCGAGGTGCCGCTGGCGCTGGCGCATGGCCGGTCGGCCCTGCTGGCGCGCAGTGTCGATCCCAACCAGGCGCTGGCCGAGGCGGTGGCTGCGCGTTGGCTGGCGGTGCGCGACGCCTGAGCGGCAGGCCGGGCAGGGCGCAGGGCGATACGTTAGAATTTCGCCCTGCATGGAGAACCTGTCATGACGGCTGCTGTCCGTTCCGATTCCCACCTGTTCGATGAACAGGAACCCGCAGCTTTCGAGGGCTACTTCCGCGAGCCCGGCTTTGCTGCCGAGTCACCGCTTGCCTGGATACTGGGGCAGCGGCTGGCGCTGCTGGATGCCGTGCGCGGTCTGATGTCCGGCGGGCAGTCGGCCGCCCGGTTGCGACTGTGGGTTTTTCTCGAACTGGCGGCGCAGGCACAGGGACGCTTTTCCCGCGAAGACCTGAACCTCCTGTTCCATGGCCTCAGGCCCGAGGCGCTCGACATGGCGCTCAAGCGTTTGCGCGATCTCGGCTTGCTGGCCTGGGATGCCACCGCCCAGGACTATCATCTGCCGCCACTGGCGCAGCAGGCGCAGGGCTTGCTGGTGCCGCTGGTACGCACCCCCGAGGACGACGACGAGATGGGTGCATTGCTGGCTCAGGTGGCGGGTGCCCAGGCGCTGGGCCTGTCCGATCCTGCCCAGATACGGCACCTGCATGCGCAACTGGCACGGCTCTACGATGAGTTTGCCGATGCCATTGCCAGTGGCTCGGAAGCCCGGCTGCGCGAGTCACAGCCGCGTTTCGAACGGGCGCTGGCGCTGGTGGGGCGGGCCGGCGAGGCATTGACCGCCCTGATCCGCAGCGAGCATGACGACCCACGCCTGGAGCGCGAGGCGCGCGCGCTGGGCCATGCCCAGGCCCGGCTGCTGTCGATGGCCAGCCAGTTCACGCGCGCGTTGCAGCAGGCCGATCGCCAGCGGGTGACGCTGGGATCGACCGGTGTGACCAGTTCCGATGTGCGTCTGTGGCTGCAATCGCATCCTGCCTTGCATACCTTGCTGGCCGATGTGCTGGCGACAGGCGTCCAGCCGGTGTTCGTCAGCGCACATGAAATGGTCGACGTGGCCGAGGGCGAATTCGAGCGTGACCGTCCCGATCCGCAGCGGGCCCAGGGTTTGCCGCCGGCGGCAACGGCAGGTGTCGGCGAGATCGAGGCCTTGTGCATGCCGATCGAACTGGGTGCATTGATCGACTGGTTGTCCGATGCGCAATCACTGTCGTCGGACGACGGCGGGCCGGCCCAGCCGCCGGTGGCGCAGGTCGTACTGGGCGGACGCTTTGCACAGGCCGCCTACCGCATGCAACTGTTGCCGCTGCTGGGCGATGCCCAGGCCCGTACCCTGCAGGGCCAGACCGGCGACCTGGCCCGCCTGCCCTGGCGGGCCGAACTGGATCCGGTGCTGGAACCGACCGACGATCCCCATGTGGCGCGCCTGAGCGCCGGACGACTGATTCCCGATATTTCCAATCCATCCCATGAATGAACCTCTCGATGATGCTGCCCTGCTGGCGGCCGAGTTGCTGGCACAGCGCTGGTTGCCGCGCCGCCATCCGCGCGTGCGTCGTGCCCTGGTCGATGCCGAACTGTGGCAATCGGTACAGGACCGGCTGGGCCGCATCGGCCTGCGACTGATCGACAATATCCACGCCGACTACGTCAGTGTCGCTTTGTTGCGCGATGCGGAAACGGCCGTGTTCGGCGAGGCCGGTCTGTCTGCCAACAATAATCTCGACCTGCCGCGTGATGCCGTTTCGTTGCTGGTGGTGTTGTGGTCCATGATCGTGCTGCCCAAGCGCGAACGGCAGGCCGCCCGGGCGGCTTCTGCCGAGGGCGAGAGCCAGGAAGAGCTGTTCCGCAACGATCGCCCCATGCCCAGCGCGGCCGAGGTGAGCCCGGAAGTGTCATACCGGGCCTTGCTGGCCGACTTCGGGGCACAACTGGGGCGCAAGACCCGCCTGGATACCAATCTCAAGCGCCTGGAGGCGCATGGCTTCATCGTGCGCCGGGGCGATGTCATCGCCGAAGGCCCGTTGCTGGATCTGCTGCTCGACTACGACACACTCGCGCTGCGCATTCTTGATGGCACGCTGGGCGATGTGCTGGCGCGTACCCGCCAGGAGAAAAACTGATGTTTCACCTGCAATCGATCGAACTGCTGCAGTGGGACTACTGCCAGCGCCTGACGCTGCCGCTCGATGGTGCCATCATCACCGTGGCCGGCCCCAACGGCTCGGGCAAGACCACGCTGCTCGATGCCATGCGCACGCTGCTGGGCCTGGAATGCTCGGGTGGGCGCAGCTACAAGACCTATGCACGCCATGCCAATGCCGACCAGACCTGGCTGCGCGCCACGGTCGACAACCGGCCGCATGGGCGTCAGTTGTCGAGTCGGCCGTTTGCCCGCAACCTGCTGTATTCGGATCAGGTCACGCTGGCCTGTCGCATCGACCGCAACGGGGGCGACTGGCAACGTCGCTACATCATGGTCGAAGGCGACGAACCCATCGAGAATCTGGCCGAATTGCCGGGCAAGGACTGGTTGGGTATTGAACACTGGCGCAAGCGGCTCGAAAGCGCTGGCCTGTCGCGGGCCATCGCGCGCGTGCTGGCGCTGGAGCAGGGCCAGACCGACCGGCTCTGCGAGTACTCGCCCAAGGAACTGTTGCGGCTGGTGTTCGACGTGTTCGGCGACCAGGAAGTGCTGGATGGCTACGAAGAGGCTCGCCGCCACCAGCGCGAACTGGCTGCCGAGGTCGAGACCGCCGAACGCGAACTGGTGCATGGCCAGACGCAGCTGGAGCAGATGGAACTGCGCGTGACCCGCTACCGGTTGCATCAGGACAAGTTGCGCGAGCGCGAATGGCTGGCAACCGAAGTCATGCCTGTACTGGCCTGGCACGAAGAACGTCGCGATACGGCGACCCGGTTGCTGGAGTTGCACAAGCAACGGCTGAGCTACGCCGCGCAGCGTCGCCAGTGGGCGGACGACAGCGCCCGCCTGCTGCGGCTGTCCGAAGAACAGCAGACTGCCAAGGAAAGGGTGGCGCAACTGGAGGCGGACAAACGCGATGCCCAGGCTCGCCTGCAGCAGGCCCGCGATGTCGAGCGACCGGTAGAAGAGGCGCTCAAGCGCGCCGAGGAATTACAGGCCCTGGCTGCAGTCGAAACCGATGCCGCGCAACTGGCCGAGCGTGTGCGTCGGCTGGAGCAGGAAAAGAGCGAGCTGGACAGCCGCTGGCACGCCGCCAATCGGCAGCGCGATGAACTGCAGATGTCGCTGGATGCGCTGCAGGGGCAACGCCAGGCACCCCCGCCTGTCGAAGTGCAGCGGTTCCTGCAGGTGCTGCGCAAGGAGGGTATCGGCCATCATGTCATGGCCGATGTCATCCAGATTACCGATGAGTACTGGCGGGCGGCCGCCGAAGGCGTGTTGCGCGCGGCTCGCTGGGTCGTGGTGCTGGAGCGCGCCGATGACGAAGGCCGTGCCATGGCGCTGGCCGAACGGGAACGCTATCGCCACTACCTGGTGGCCGAGGCTGAGGCCGTGACGACCCAGCCGCCTGCCGACAGCCTGCTGGCGGTACTGAAGTTCTCGGCGGCCGCGCCGGGGTGGCTGATCCGGCAACTGACCCAGATCAGCCGGGTCGAGGATACACGTGAAGGTGCCCGACAGGGCGGTGAGTGGATTACGCCGCAGGCCTACTGGTGCGATGGCCGGGGCGGGCGCAGTGTCTGGGTCGATCCGGCCCAGCATCAGTTTGGCGCGGCTGCCGTGTCGGCACGCCGGACGGCGCTCGAGCGCAAGCTGGACGTCCTGGATCAGGAGCTGGCGGCGGTGTCCCAGCAGCAGAAGGAAACCCGACGACAGTTGCAGGCTGCGGTCGAGGCCGGCAAGGGGCACCGGGCGGCGGAGGAACTGGCCCGCTGCAGCGACGAATTCGAGCAGGCGCGCCAGCAGTTGCCGGCCCTCAGGCAGGCGCGGGTCGCGGCGGGTGAACGCTGGCATGCACTGGACGCCGAATGTACGCAGGCCGTGATTGCCAAGACTAAGGCCGAAGCCAGCTATCGCAGCATGCAGCAGCGCTTGTCCGATGGGCAGCGCGATGCGGCCCAGCATGAGCGCGAGTGGCGCGAGCGCTACGAGGCGCAGCGCCTGCGTGCTGCCGACTCCCGCGTACGCCGGGGCAGCTTTCCGGCATCATGGATTGCGCCGGCACGGCTGGCCGAACTGTACGAACGTTTCGGCAATGCGACCCAGGCCCGGTTGCGCAGCGAGGCTGTCGATCGCGAACTGGAGCAGGGGCAGTGGGAAACCGATGCCTCCGTCGAGGAAAAGCACATTCTGCTGCAGGCGGCTGTCGGTGATCAGTCACAGCGACTCGGTGAATGTAAGGCACGTAATGCTGCGGCAGAAGAGTCGGTCAGCAACGCTCGCGAACGCTACATTGATGTGTTGCGCGCCACGGTGCGACGCTATCGGCGCAATATCGTCGATCTGGGCCTGCTGGCCGGCGTGGAAGTGCATGCCGATCTGCCGCACCTCGAAAACGACGATCTGGTGCTGCGCCAGGCCGAACTCAAGGTCGGTTTCAGCTTCGACGGCAAGGGCAGCATTGGCCTGAACGATGGCGAGGCTTCGGGCGGGCAGCAGGTGATCAAGTCGCTGATCCTGCTGGTGGGCCTGCTCAAGGACGATGAGATGCCGGGCGGCTTCGTGTTCATCGATGAACCGTTTGCCCACCTGGATGTGCGTAACATCCAACTGGTGGGGCATTTCCTGAAATCGACCCGTGCCCAGTATGTGCTGACCACGCCGATCACGCACAATGTCGAGGTATTCGAGCCGGCGGATATCACGCTGGTCACGGCCAAGAAGCCGCGTGATGCCCGCTGGGCACCGCCTATCGGTGTACTGCAGCGGCGTGCCGAGGTGGATTGATGTGGCAGTTTGAACAGGCGGCCTGACTGGTCGCCTGTCTTGCCATCCCTATGCCAGCGTTGCTTCGATGGCCTGGCCGATATCCAGGATCCGCCGGTCCTGACCGCCAATGCCCGCCACCATCAGCCCCACCGGTGCAGTCCCTGCCGCATGGCAGGGCAGCGACAGGGCGCAGCCGTCCAGGAAATTGATCAGCGTCGGATTGCGCAGGATCAGGCCGTTGGCGGCAAAGTAAGCTTCGTCGGACGCTTCCAGGTCGGCAATCACCGGCGCGGTGACCGGGACGGTCGGCAGCAGCAGTGCGTCGAACGATTGCAGGCGTGACTCGACGCCGGCGATCCACTGCGGACGGGCTTGCAGTACGTCGATATAGTCGGCTGCACTCATGGCCTTGCCGCGCAGGATGCGCGACGATACGCGCGGGTCGTATTCGGCTTCGCGGCTCTCGAGCAGCGACTGGTGCCAGTGCCAGGATTCCGAGCAGGTGAAACCACCCTTGCGATTGATGTGGGCCAGTTCGTTGAATTCGGGAATATCGATTGTGCGGATCTGCGCACCGGCCTGGGCCAGCCGCTCCAGCGTGGCGGCGAAGGTCGTACGGACATGGTCGTCGGCACCGTCGAGCACGAGGTTGGCAGGGACGGCAAAGCGCAGTGACGACAGGTCGGGTGCCTGCGGGGCCGCGTAGGGCGAGCCGCTCAGGATGGCGTCCAGGATGGCGCAGCATTCGACCGATGCCGCCAGCGGCCCGATCGAGTCCAGACTGGCTGACAGCGGCAGGGTGCCTTGCTGAGAAACACGGCTGGCCGTCGGCTTGAAGCCGGTCAGGCCGCAGAATGCCGATGGGATGCGTACCGAACCGCCGGTATCGGTGCCAATGGCGGCCACGCTCATGCCATCGGCCACCGAGACACCGGCACCCGACGACGAACCGCCGGGAATACGGCCGGTGGCGCGGTCCCAGGGGCTGCGCGGCGTGCCGTAGTGTGGGTTCAGGCCCAGGCCGGAGAAAGCGAACTCGGTCATGTTGGTGCGGCCCACGATGATGGCACCGGCGTCGATCAGGCGCTGCACGATCAGGGCATTGGCGCGGGCCGGTTCGGCATCGCGCAGCACGGCCGAGCCGGCCGTGGTGGGCTGGCCAGTGATGTCGAACAGATCCTTGACCGAGATCGGCAGGCCGTCGATGGCCGAGCGGCGCAGACCGGCCGCACGCAACAGATCCGAGGCGCGTGCGGCGGCCAGCGCCTGGTCGCGGTAGACCTGGGTAAAGGCGCGTGCGCCTTCGCCGCCGGTATCGTCGATGCGGGCCAGGGCAGCATCGGTCAGGGCCAGGGAGGTGGTGCGGCCTTCGTCCAGGTCGCGTTGCAGTTGGGAAATGGTGGGCAGCATGGGGTGGGATCGCTTCAAGGAAAAGACAGGATCGGTCGGTTCATCGGCAGGCCGCCGCGGGTATGGTCACGAGGCGGCTGCAGGCGTATCAGGCGACTTCCGACAAAAAATCGATTGTATAGCCGTGGCCGATGCGGCGATCCAGCAGCGGGTCATGCAGCTCCATGCGGAAAGATGGCGCAGGCCGGATGCCGCCGATGGCACCGACCGTACCGCAGGTCATGCCCGAGCCAGCCGGAATCCGGTTCAGGCCGAAGTGCTTCTGCAGCAGGAACTCAGGGGGCTGCAGGCTGGCCAGGGTGCCTTCCTGGTATAGCGTCTCGACGCCATTCTCGACAATCCAGGCGCGCAGGACGAGCTGGTCCCAGTGCGCGGCGACATCTTCATAGCGCCAGGCATCACGTGCTACCGGCTTGGCGCAAAGCTGCTTGGACAGGGCTACGCTGTGTGCTTCCAGTGCCCGGTCGGTGTGATCGGAGCCCAGGCTGACCCACATATCGCCGCCATGCTCGAACAGGAAAACCTCGGCTTCGCCCGAAGAGGCCGGGCCGACGCACTGGACGACTTCGTCCTGCGTCAACTGGTTGGCCGCCACGCGGTAGAACAGCGGGACGGCGCTGGGACGGGGCACGCCCAGTTCTGCCAGTTCTTCGATATGGTGCTCGATGGCGGCCAGGTCGCGCCCGGCCCAACCGGCGATGATGCACTGGCGGATGTCGATGTCGGCAGCGCGTACAGCGCCGGCATGGTGGAGGGAGAAAGTCAGCAGCATGATGGACAGGCCTTCAAAAGTATCCGTGGATCGTATCCGTGGGAACCGGATCGGGAAAGCCCCCCCACCAACATGCCCCACCCCACACAGGCCCCTTCCA
>NZ_JBEFDG010000003.1:0-53969 GCF_040137905.1 Corticimicrobacter sp. | reverse complement strand
GCCGCGGGCCAGCACTTCTTCCTGGGCATCCTGCAGCGTGAGCCGCGTGCTCTTGAGAGAATTGAGCGCCTTTTCGCGCAACTCAGAGGCCTTGTCTCCGGTGCTGGAAGCTGCCTCTTTCAGGAGCTTTTCGGCCTCATCGAGGCTGGTACGCACGCTTTCGATCAGGGTGTCCTTGGGATCCGTGGTTTCGGTTGCAGTCTTGCGAGTAGCCATGTTTATCTCCTGTGGATTGTGCCAATGAGAAGATTTCATCATAGCAGGCCAGGCCAAAATGTCTACTTCCAGCATATAAAGGTTAAGCATATTGCGAAAAGAAATAAAAAGTCCTGAAGCAGCGCACCAGATGACATAATCTCGGACTTTTCGCATCTGTCTTTTTCAGCCATATCGCCAGCATGAATCTGTATCCCGTTTTCCTAGATCTGAAAGACCGGGCCGTTCTGGTGGTCGGTGGTGGTGAAGTGGCAGAACGCAAGGCAGAAATGCTGCTTTCGGCGGGTGCCAGACTATCGATTGGTGCCCCAGACCTGACCCCCGTGCTGACAGCATGGCGTGACGAGGGGCGGATACGACATCTTGATGGCTCCTTCGCAGCCGACTGGCTGGATGATGCCTGGCTGGTGATTGCCGCCACCGACGACGGCGAACTGAACCAGCGCATCGCTACGCTCGGCGAGGCCCGCCGGATATGGGTCAATGTCGTGGACAACGCCGGTCTGTCCGGCTTTCAGGTACCTGCCGTGATTGACCGATCGCCCGTGCAGATCGCCATTTCCTCGGCCGGTATTGCCCCCATGCTGGCGCGCCGGTTGCGCGAACAGATCGAAACCCTGTTCGATCATTCTCTGGGTGCGCTGGCCCGACTGCTGCAACGTCATCGCAACGCCATCCGCCAGGCCTATCCGCAACTGGGCCCCCGCCGTACCTTCTACAGTTGGCTACTCGACAGCCCCATCGCCAGTCTGGTGCGCCAGTCTCGCCCGGAAGAGGCCGAGGCCGCATTGCAGCAAGCGCTGGCAGAACCCGATGCATTTGCTCCCAAAGGCAAGGTCAGTCTGGTGGGAGCAGGCCCCGGCGATCCAGGGTTGCTCACACTCAAGGCACTGCGTGCACTGAATGAAGCAGACGTGATTCTGTATGACCGGCTGGTCAGCACCGATATACTGGCCATGGCACGACGCGATGCACATCGCGTCGATGTCGGCAAGCATCCTGGCGAAAATCACCGGCAGACCCAGTTGCATATCCACGAACAGATGATCGAGTATGCACAACAGGGGCTGCACGTCGTCCGTCTCAAAGGTGGCGATGCCTTCATCTTTGGTCGTGGCGGCGAAGAACTGCAACACCTCAGGGCGCACGACATACCTTACTGCGTCATTCCGGGAATCACGGCTGCGCTGGCCTGTGCAGCCTACAGCGGGATTCCACTGACACACCGCGAGCATGCACAGTCGGTCCATCTGATCACGGCACACACCAAGGGCAGCACTGCCGAACCCGACTGGGCCGCCCTGTCGCGCTCCAGCCAGACGCTGGTGTTCTACATGGGCGTCAGCCAGCTCGACCTGATCCGGAGCAGGCTGCAAGACCATGGATACGATGCAACCACGCCCTGTGCCCTGATCGAACATGGCAGCATGCCTCACCAACGCACGCTGATCGGCACGCTGGATACCATGCCGGTGCTGGCCCGCCAGCACACTATCGTTGCACCAGCGCTTCTGATCGTTGGTGATGTGGCACAACTGGGTGAAGAACTGCACTGGTATGGTCAGTTGCTGGATAGCACCGCCACGCCTGCAGCACGCCCGCCGGAACAGGCCTGAGCCGGACACACGTCCCTGTTGGCACCCGGGCGATATCCATGGACAGAAGCGCCTGGCACCTGCTATTGATCATGGGACTGGCAGGCTATGGCCTGGCGCTGTTCTTCGGACACCTTGATGCGCTCGCCCTGCCCTGGCTTGGGCTGTTGCTGATGGCTGCCGTGGCCGTTCGCAAGAACGGCCGGCAAGACCTGCAGGTCGCAGGGCATCTCCTGTTCATTGCCGTGACCGTTGGCCTGGCCCTGCACCTGCTGCCAGGCTTCGGCAACGCCGCCATGTTGCAGCATGTCCGCAACGCTCCCGACACCGTCCCTTACTCGCTGTATCTCAACCTCGACAAGCCCCTGATCGGCCTCTGGCTGCTGCTGGCATGCCCGTGGATTGTCGGCCCATACTCATTGCGACAGGCCGCCGCATCAGTCCCTGCTGTCACCAGTATCACCCTTGTCGTGTGCCTGGGAGCGGCGTGGAGTGCGGGCTGGATAGACTGGGCCCCTGGACTGGGGCCGGCAGCGACACTCTGGATCGCCAGCAACCTGCTGCTGACCTGCCTGACCGAAGAGGCCCTGTTCAGAGGCTACATACAAGGCGGGCTGACCCGCATGGGGGATGTCGCCGCCCGCTGTGCCCTGCCCGCATCGGCCTTGCTGTTCGGACTGGCGCATGCCGCAGGCGGCTGGCCCTGGATACTGCTGGCAGGCGTAGCCGGGCTGGGCTATGGTATCGCCTACCGGCGTGGCGGACTGGCCGCCAGCGTGGCGGTACACTTTATCGTCAACCTGGTGCACTATGGGCTGTTCAGCTACCCCATGCTGGTACACCGAGGCTGATCATTACTGCCTGATCAGCCAGTCGATCAGTGAGTCCTCATAGGCGCGACCGGCAATGGCATTGTCGTGATTGATCATACTCACCACGATATAGCGCTTGCCACTGGCGCTGGTCACGTAGCCGGCAATGGCACGGACATCGCGCAATGAGCCCGTCTTGAGATGCGCCATGCCCTGTGTATCGCGATCCCGCAGGCGTCGGCGAACAGTTCCATCCAGCCCCAGGATCGCCATCGACGACACATACTCCGGCATGCGCGGCGACAGCCAGGCCGCTTCCAGCATGTGTCCCAGCGTGGTCGCAGAAACACTGGCCCGGCGCGCCAGGCCTGCACCATTATCGATATTGAGGCCCGCGACATCGATACCCTGCCGTGCCAGGACGTTGGCAGCAGTCTGGGCTGCCGTCGCAACCTGCGCGGGCCGTTGCCCGGATTCGGCACCCAGCGTCAGCAGCAGATTGCGCGCAGCCACGTTATTGCTGAACTTGTTGATCAGGCTGATCGCCTCGATCAGCGGGGGGGATTCGTGCGCTGCCAACAGCACCGCATCGACCGGCACCGTGCCGTTGCGAATCCGGCCGCGCAGCTCTCCACCCAGTTCGCGCCAGAGATAGCGCAGTACCTGCTCGGTCTGCTCCGGCTGGGATTGTGCCAGACGGTAGAAACTGAACTCACCGCATGAACCTGCCACCGTGCCGGCCAACCGGATGCGAACACCATCAGGCGTGATGACCGGGGTAGTCGACACCACCGGCGCACCGGGACAGCGCGCATCACTCCAGGTGACCTCGCCCTCGAAGCGTACGCCATTGAGCGGTGGATCCATGACCGGCGTCCATTTGCGTGCCACCGGGTCCGGCAGAAACAACAGCCGGGTGGCCCCAAACCCCACCATGAATGCATCCGGACTGGCGTTGTAGGCCCGATCGGCGGAGCCATCGAATGCGCCGGGATCGATCGACACCGCACCGAACACGCTGCGATCCACGACGATATCGCCAAGCTGCTTGACGCCGCGCAGGCGCAATTCGCGCAACAGATTCCAGAAATCCTGGAAACGCAGCATGGGATCGCCACTGGCCCGGATGTAGAGGGGGCCATTGAGACGCCCCTGGGCATCGGGCAGGGCTCCCGGATCGGCCAGCATCTCGGTGCGCCAGGTATAGCTGGGACCGAGTTCGGACAGCGCCGCCCAGGTCGTGACCAGCTTCATGACCGACGCCGGATTGCGGGGCGTATCGATGCTGATCTGCCACAATGGCGGCTGGCCGATTTCCTGCACATACAGCGACCTGGCCGCTTCCGGCAACCCCGACTTGGCCCAGGCCTGGTTGACGCTGTCGGGCAGCGCCTGCGCCCACGCGCCGGCTGTCGCCATGCAGAACAGCGCGCCGGCCGCCAGCGCACAAAACGACCGGACTGCGCCGGACCTGCTAGCCTTACGATACATACCCATCCACCGCTTCCGTCCGGTTTTGCGATAATGCTGCCTTTCCGCGCTGCAACTGCAGGCGCGGATCCCACACTCAACCCGCATTCAGCCAGTCACGTGACCGCCGATTTCCAACTTTCGGATTTTAACTACGATCTGCCCGCCGAGCTGATCGCCCAGACCCCAGCGGCCAGCCGTCGCGGCAGCCGCCTCCTGCACCTGGATGCAGAAAGCCGGCTGCATGACCGGCAATTCGTCAACCTGCCCAACCTGCTGCGCAGCGGCGACCTGCTGGTCTTCAACAATACGCGCGTAATCAAGGCACGCCTGCTCGGCCACAAGGCCTCGGGCGGCAAGGTCGAAGTGCTGGTCGAGCGCATTCTCGACGGGTTCCGCGCATTGTGTCATGTCCGTGCCAGCAAATCACCGGGCCCCGGCATGTCGTTACATCTTGCCGAGGCATTCGATGCCGAAGTCATCGGCCGCCAGGGAGAGCTCTTCGAGCTGCAGTTTCCGGAAGATCCCCTGACGTTGCTTGAGCAGCATGGAGCCTTGCCCTTGCCGCCCTACATCACGCATGCGGCCGATGAGGTCGATGACCAGCGCTACCAGACCGTCTATGCCGCACAGCCCGGCGCAGTCGCCGCACCGACTGCCGGGCTGCACTTCGACGAAGCCATGCTGGCCCAGCTCGACCACCAGGGCATCGCCCGGGCATTCGTGACGCTGCACGTCGGTGCCGGGACGTTCCAGCCCGTTCGCGTCGACAACCTGCGCGATCATGTCATGCATGCCGAGCGCTTCGTCGTACCGGCCGAGGTACTCGCGCAATGCGCCCGCACCCGGGCGGCAGGCGGACGCGTCATCGCCGTCGGCACCACCAGCGTGCGGGCCCTGGAGGCAGCGGCCGCCCAGGCGGCAGAGGATGCCGCCGGCGCGACCCGGCAGGGCGACACCCGACTGTTCATCACACCGGGCTACCGCTTCCGCGCCGTCGATGCCCTGATCACCAACTTCCACCTGCCACAGTCCACCCTGCTGATGCTGGTTTCGGCCCTGGCCGGCATGAAGCCGATCCGTCGTGCCTATGCGCATGCCGTGGCCGCGCGCTACCGCTTTTTCAGCTACGGTGATGCCATGTTCATCGAACCGCCCGCCAGCGTCTGAAAGACATGCTGCCATACGATTCCGCACTGGAACACAACTCACGATATCGCCACATGACCGGACTGAACTTTACCCTGGAAGCCACTGATGGCAAGGCCCGCCGCGGCCGCATGACGCTCAACCACGGCGTGGTCGAGACGCCCATTTTCATGCCTGTCGGCACCTATGGCAGCGTCAAGGCCATGCTGCCGCACGAACTGCACGAGATCGGTGCCCAGATCGTGCTGGGCAATACCTTTCACCTCTGGCTGCGTCCCGGCACCGAAGTCATGGACAAGCACGGCGGGCTGCATGGATTCATGCAATGGAACAAGCCCCTGCTGACCGACTCGGGCGGCTTCCAGGTCTTCAGCCTGCAGGGGATGCGCAAGATCACGGAAGAAGGTGTCCGTTTTGCCTCGCCCATCGATGGTGCCCGGCTGTTCCTGACACCGGAAGAATCCATGCGCATCCAGCGTTCGCTGAACTCGGACATTGCCATGGTGTTCGACGAATGCACTCCCTACAAGATCAAGGATCGCCCCGCCACGCTCGACGAAGCAGCCCAGTCGATGCGCATGTCGCTGCGCTGGGCCCGCCGTTCGCGCGACGAATTCGACCGCCTCGAGAACCCCAATGCCCTGTTCGGGATTGTCCAGGGCGGCATGTACGAGACACTGCGCGATGAGTCCCTGGCCGGCCTGACCGACATCGGTTTCCACGGCTATGCCATCGGCGGCCTGTCGGTGGGCGAACCCAAGGAAGATATGCTGCGCATCCTCGCGCACACTACGCCGCGCCTGCCGGCCGACCGGCCACGCTACCTGATGGGTGTAGGCACGCCGGAAGACCTGGTCGATGGCGTGGCCAGCGGCGTCGACATGTTCGACTGCGTGATGCCCAGCCGCAACGCCCGCAATGGCTGGCTGTTCACCCGTTTTGGCGATGTCAAGATCCGCAATGCCCGCTATCGCGACGACACCCAGCCGCTGGATGAAAGCTGCAGTTGCCATACCTGCAGCCATTTCAGCCGGGCCTACCTGCACCATCTGCAACGTGCCAACGAAATCACCGGGGCACGGCTCAACACGCTGCACAATCTGCACTTCTACCTGACCATCATGCGCGAAATGCGCGAGGCCATTTCTGCAGGTACATTCGAGGCCTGGCGCAAACAATTTGCCGCCGACCGCGCACGCGGCGTCTGAACCGCTACAATTACCGGTTATCAAAATTTCACAACCAAGGAGCACACATGATTACTCCCGACACTCTCGGCCTGGTCCTGGCCCAGGCCGCCCCGGCCGAAGGCAACGCGCTGATCGGCATGCTGCCGATCATCCTGATGTTCGTGATCCTCTATTTCCTGATGATCCGTCCGCAGATGAAGCGCCAGAAAGAACAGCGCAACATGATCGCAGCCCTGGGCAAGGGTGACGAAGTCGTCACCGCTGGCGGCATCGTCGGCAAGATCACCAAGGTGGGCGACGCCTATCTGACCATCGATATCGCCGAGCACACCGACAAGCCCGTCGAAATCCTGGTCCAGAAGAGTGCTGTCGGCACGCTGCTGCCCAAGGGAACCATCAAAACGCTGTAAGGTCATACCACGATGAACCGCTACCCGATCTGGAAATACCTCACCGTCGTTGTGGCGGTTGTCATCGGTCTGCTCTACACCCTCCCCAACCTGTATGGCGAATCGCCTGCCGTTCAGGTGTCGAGCGCGAAAAGCGTCGTCCGCATCGACGGCGCCATGCTCGAACGCGTGCTCGCCACGCTGGATCAGGCCGGTATCGAACATACCGGCGGACAATTCGAGCAAAACGGCCCCGTGGGTACTGTCCGCGTCCGTTTTGCCAACACCGACCTGCAATTGCAGGCGCGTGACCTGATCGAACGTACCCTCAATCCGAATCCGTCCGATCCGTCCTATACCGTGGCGCTGAACCTGCTGTCGGCTTCGCCCGCATGGCTCAGTGCCATCGGTGCCCATCCCATGTACCTGGGTCTGGATCTGCGCGGCGGCGTGCACTTCCTGCTGCAGGTCGACATGCAGGACGCCATGCTCAAGCGCTACGAGCGCCTGGCCACCGATGCCCGCACCATTCTGCGTGATGCCCGCATCGAAGTGACCGGCGTCGAACGCGCCGGCGACAGCATCATCGCTACATTCCCGTCTGCCGAGGCACGCGACCTTGGCCTGGCCAAGCTGCGCACTGACCTGGCTGACCTGCAATTCACCGAAATTGACGGCAGCAACCCGCAACTGCGTGGCATCCTGACGCCCGCTACCCTGCGGGCCACCCAGGACAATGCCCTGCGCCAGAACATCACCACCCTGCACAACCGGATCAATGAATTGGGCGTTTCCGAGCCCGTGATCCAGCAACAGGGAGCCGACCGCATCGTGGTCCAGTTGCCCGGTGTACAGGACGTGGCCCGCGCCAAGGAAATTCTCGGCCGTACCGCCACCCTCGAGATCCGCCTGGTCGACGACAGCCCCAGCGCCCAGAGCGCACTGGCCTCGGGCCGCGTGCCATTTGGTCTGGAACGCTACGACGACCGTGATGGACGCCCATTGCTGGTACGCCGCCAGATCATCCTGACCGGCGAAAACCTGCAGGATGCCCAGCCTGGCCGCGACTCACAGACCCAGCAGGCTGCTGTTCACCTCACGCTCGACGCCAACGGTTCGCGCATTTTCCGCGACGTGACCCGCGACAACGTCAACAAGCGCATGGCCATCCTGCTGTTCGAAAAGGGCAAGGGCGAAGTCGTGACCGCCCCGGTCATTCGTGGCGAGATCCCCGGTGGCCGCGTGCAGATCTCCGGCAGCATGACCGCCGAAGAAGCCGCCGATGTAGCGCTGCTGCTGCGTGCCGGCTCGCTGGCTGCACCGATGGAAATCATCGAGGAACGCACCATCGGCCCGAGCCTGGGGGCCGACAACATTGCCCAGGGCTTCAATGCCACGCTGTACGGCTTCATCGCCATTGCCATTTTCCTGATCCTTTACTATGCATTGTTCGGGATTTTCTCGACCCTTGGTCTGGCGCTCAATGTCCTGCTGCTGCTCGCACTGCTGTCCCTGCTGCAAGCTACCTTGACCCTGCCCGGGATTGCCGCACTGGCGCTGGCCCTGGGGATGGCAATTGACTCCAACGTGCTGATCAACGAACGGATCCGCGAAGAACTGCGTGGCGGAGCCTCTCCGCAACAGGCCATCAACCTTGGCTTCGAAAGGGCCTGGGGCACGATTCTCGACTCCAACCTCACGACCCTGATCGTCGGCGTTGCGCTGCTGGCGTTCGGTTCGGGCCCCATCCGCGGATTCGCCGTCGTACACGTGCTTGGGGTGCTGACCTCGATGTTCTCGGCCATCGTTGCCGTGCGTGCACTCGTCAACCTCTGGTATGGCAGCCGCAAGAAGCTGCAGAAGATCTCGATCGGCCAGGTCTGGAAACCCAAGGACTGACGCCGGCCCTGCCGACCGAACACATTACGAGCCAATACCATGGAACTGTTTCGCATACATCGCACCATCCCGTTCATGCGTCATGCGCTGATCCTGAACCTGATCAGCCTGATTACCTTTGTCGCCGCCGTGGTTTTCATCGTGCTGCGTGGCTTCAATCTGTCGATCGAATTCACCGGCGGCACGATCATGGAGGTCAACTACCCCCAGACGGCCCAGCTTGATCAGGTGCGTTCGGCGGTATCCAGCCTGGGCTACACCGATTTCCAGGTGCAGAACTTCGGTACCTCGCGCGACGTCATGATCCGACTGCCGCTGGGCGAGGGGCAGACCACCGCGACCCAGAGCGAGAAGGTTATGGATGCCCTGCGCACGATCGACAATGGCGTCGAGCTGCGCCGCGTCGAATTCGTCGGCCCTCAGGTCGGTCAGGAACTGGTCTACAACGGCCTGCTGGCGCTGCTGTTCGTGGCCGTCGGCATCATGGTCTACCTCGGTTTCCGCTTCGAATGGAAATTCGCGGTAGCGGGTGTCGTGGCCAACCTTCACGACGTGGTCATCATCCTGGGCTTCTTCGCCTTCTTCCAGTGGGAGTTCTCACTGGCCGTACTGGCTGGCGTGCTGGCCGTGCTGGGTTACTCGGTCAACGAATCCGTGGTCATCATGGACCGGATCCGCGAAAACTTCCGCAAGCAACGCAAGATGGAAGTCTCCGAAGTGATCGACAGCTCGATCACCCAGACGATCTCGCGTACCATCATCACCCACGGCTCGACCCAGATGGTCGTGCTGTCGATCTTCTTCTTCGGCGGCCCGACACTGCACTATTTCGCGATGGCCCTGACCATCGGCATCTGGTTCGGTATCTATTCCTCGGTCTTCGTTGCAGCGGCCATTGCCATGTGGCTGGGCGTGACACGCGAGGATCTGGTCAAGCCGGTCAAGAAAGACGAAGACCCTGCAGCTGAACTGATGAACTGAACAAGGCTGCGCCGAGCCTCGCGCGCAGCCCCGGACGAAGGGCCATCCGGCCTTTTCGCCCATCCACCGGACGCCTCGCCTTGCGGGATGCGTCCGGCACTTTTTTGAACCACACGATCCCCGCCCCCGGGATATTCACCCGCTACGGCACTGCCATGAAAGAAACTGCCCTCCGTCGCGCCGGCATCACGCCCGCTCCAGCCCCCACCCAGGCCGATCCGCTGTCAGCGCTGGCCATCCCCGAGCCGTCAGACGGCTCGCCACGACCGGCACGCAAGCTCTACATCCGTACCTTCGGCTGCCAGATGAACGAGTATGACTCGGACAAGATGGCCGACGTCCTGCATGCCGACCAGGGTCTGGAACTGACCCAGACGCCAGAAGATGCCGACATCATCCTGTTCAATACCTGTTCGGTGCGCGAAAAGGCCCAGGAGAAAGTCTTCTCCGACCTGGGCCGTGTGCGCGACCTGAAGCGCAAGAATCCGGAGCTCATCATCGGCGTGGGCGGCTGTGTCGCCAGCCAGGAAGGCGAGGCTATCGTCAAGCGAGCACCTTATGTCGATGTAGTGTTCGGCCCCCAGACCCTGCACCGCCTGCCCGAACTGATCGCACGTCGCCGCGAGCAAGGACGTTCGCAGGTAGACATCAGTTTTCCCGAAATCGAGAAATTCGATGCCATGCCGCCTCCGCGTGTCGAAGGCCCATCGGCGTTCGTCTCGATCATGGAGGGATGCAGCAAGTATTGCAGCTTCTGTGTGGTGCCCTACACGCGCGGGGCCGAAGTGTCGCGTCCGTTCGATGATGTGCTGCTCGAGGTCGCCGATCTGGCCGACCAGGGTGTGCGCGAGGTCACGCTGCTGGGGCAGAACGTCAACGCCTATCGCGGCAGCATGGGCGACAGCGGCGAGATCGCCGATTTCGCCATGCTGCTCGAATACCTCCACGAAATTCCCGGGCTGGAACGGATTCGCTACACCACGTCCCACCCCAAGGAAATGACGCCGCGGCTGATCGCTGCCTACGGCAAGCTGCCCAAGCTGGTATCGTTTCTGCACCTGCCTGTACAGGCAGGCAGCGACCGCATCCTGGCAGCCATGAAGCGCGGCTACACCACGCTCGAATTCAAATCCATCGTCCGCAAGCTGCATGCCGTGCGCCCCGACCTGTCGCTGTCATCTGACTTCATTGTGGGGTTCCCCGGAGAAACCGAGGATGATTTCGAGAAAACCATGAAACTGATCGAAGACGTCGGCTTCGACCAGTCTTTCTCGTTTGTCTACTCGCGCCGTCCTGGCACGCCGGCGGCGGATCTGGTCGATGACACGCCGCAGGACGTCAAGCTCAAGCGGTTGCAACGGCTGCAGGCCCACATCAACGAATATGCCCTGGGCATCAGCCAATCCATGGTTGGCAGCGTACAGCGTGTATTGGTCGAAGGGCCATCGCGTCGTGATCCGAATGAACTGACAGGCAAGACCGAGAACAACCGCTCGGTCAATTTCCCTGCCCCGCAGCGTCTGATCGGCCAGATGGTCGATATCGATATTACCGCCGTCACCACCAACACCCTGCGCGGACGTGTCCGCCTGGAGGAAGAGCACGCATGAATACATCCTCCCGCCATGCCGGTGGCTCCCGCCTGCCCGTCGTGATCCTGCTCGATGGTGACAATCAACAGTTGTCCAATCTCTGTGGCCCACTGGATGAAAACCTGCGCCAGCTGGCTGACGGCTGGGGCGTGCGCCTGAGCCGACGCGGCAGCCGCATTACCCTTGATGGCGAGCGCGCCGCACAGGCCGGCCAGGCCGTGCGCGTCTTTCACGAACGCGCAGTGCACGGCCCCCTGTCGGTCGACGACATCCAGTTGGGACTGGTCGAAATGGGTGCCGGACGACCTCAGGACAGCATACCCGAGCCCGCAGGCAATGACAGTGCGCCTGACACAGCCGGCAGCAGCATAGCCATGGACAGCCCCATCGTGCTGCGTACCCGCAAGAGCGACCTGCGACCCCGCACACCACGCCAGCGCGAATATCTGCA
The DNA here is from genome assembly GCF_040137905.1 of Corticimicrobacter sp. NCBI lineage: Bacteria > Pseudomonadati > Pseudomonadota > Betaproteobacteria > Burkholderiales > Alcaligenaceae > Corticimicrobacter > Corticimicrobacter sp. The sequence continues at coordinate 42,225 of NZ_JBEFDG010000003.1, read as the reverse complement.
GAACATCCTGGATCACGACATCACCTTTGGCGTAGGCCCTGCCGGCACGGGCAAGACATGGCTCGCCGTGGCCTGCGCCATTGATGCGCTGGAACGTGAAAGCGTACACCGGCTGATCCTGACCCGGCCAGCCGTCGAGGCAGGCGAGCGGCTGGGCTTCCTGCCGGGCGATCTGGCGCAGAAAGTCGACCCTTATCTGCGCCCACTCTACGATGCTCTGTACGATCTGATGGGCATCGAAAAAGTGCAGCGACTGTTTGAGAAACAGACCATCGAAATCGCACCGCTGGCATACATGCGCGGCCGCACGCTCAACCATGCGTTCGTAATTCTGGACGAGGCCCAGAACACCACGCCGGAGCAGATGAAAATGTTCCTGACCCGGATCGGCTTCGGCAGCAAGGCCGTCATTACCGGCGACCCCTCGCAGATCGATCTGCCCAAGGGCCAGCAGAGCGGTCTGGCACATGCGGCCCGCGTGCTGGCCAACGTGCAGGGAATCGCCACCACGACCTTCACCAGCCAGGATGTGGTTCGCCATCCGCTGGTAGCACGCATCGTCGATGCCTATGATCAGGCCGAACAACAAACGCTGCGCGACAACCGGCAGGAAGGCAGACAGCGTCATGACTGATCGTCGCCCTTCGGCAAGTGCCCACGGCACGGCACAGCCTGCCGATACCGCACCGGCCCTGCATTTTTCCGTGCAATATGGCATGCCCGAAACACGCTTGCCGCGCGGGAGGCTGCGCCGCTGGGCCGAGGCAGCCCTGCGCGACCTGCACCACCACGATCTGCTGCCGGCCAATGAAGTCGTGCTGACTCTGCGGCTGGTCGATGCCGAGGAAGGCCAGGCCCTGAATCGCGACTACCGCCAGCGAGACTACGCAACCAATGTGCTCACCTTCGAGTATGGCATCGATCCCGATGGTGTTGCAGCCGGCGATATCGTGCTGTGCGTACCGGTCCTGGACCGTGAAGCGGTCGAACAGGGCAAGCCGTGGCAGCACCATGCAGCACACCTGACCATACACGGAGTGCTGCATGCGCTGGGCTTCGACCACATCGAACCCGATGAGGCCGAGGCCATGGAAGCGATCGAAACCCGCATCCTGGCAGGCATGGGCATCGCCGACCCTTACACAGCCTGAGCCAGGAAATCCTCCAGCACGGCCAGTTGCTCTGCCTGCATGAACGTGGGCGCATGGCCCACGCCTTCGAACTCTGCCAGTTGCGCACGATCCTGCCGCTCCAGCATTTCATAGGCAGTGCGCCGTGCGAACAGGTCTGACTCGTTACCCCGGCAGATCAGCACCGGACATTCGAGCGACGCATATGCCTGCCACAGGATCTGCTCGCCCATGGCCAGTGCAGCACCATCAAGGTTGACAGCCAGCGCAATGCCCGGATCATAGTGCTTGACCCAGCCTGCCGCCGTCTGCACAAAGACATGGCGCGTCAATTCCTGCCATTGCGCCTCGCTGTGCGGTCCGAATGACGCCGACACCTGACGGACATACGCCACGGCCAGCTCGAAAGAGGGAAACACCAGCGGCTGCGCCAGGTATTCGGTGATCCGTGCCAGGGCACCGGCCTCCAGATGCGGCCCGACATCATTGAGCGTCATGCTGGCAAAGCGTAGTTGGCCCAGTTCAGCAGACATGGGAGACCACGCCCCATTGGGTTCCGGCCGGACCAATCGGGCCTGCGAGGCACGCGCGCCCGCCAGCCCCAGGCCGATCAGCCCCCCCATGGAGGTACCTACCCAATGGAGTTCGCGCGGCTGGATACGGGCCAGCAAAGTCAGCATATCTCCAACATATTGCGGAACCGTATAAAATGATGCGTTCGCCAGCCAGTCCGAGCGCCCGCGCCCGACCACATCGGGACACACCACGCGGTAGCGCTGCGCCAGTCGGCGAGCCAGGGTATCGAAATCCCGGCCGGTGCGGGTCAGGCCGTGTGCGCACAGCAGGACACGATCATTGTCGGGTGCCCCCCACTCCCAGTAGGCCATGCGATGCAGCCCGCCGGGGCTGGAACACAGAACCGCCTGCAGCCGGGGTTCGGTCGTGTCGGACATGAGTGGACTCCCTGTAAATACACCGTCGTGCGGACATGCCGCCCACCCGACGCGTTAAAATCGAATTCGAATCCCATTCGCACAATATTAGCGTGAACCAGTACGGCATGTACCGGGATCGCGCGCCACAGGATAATTTTGATGGAAGCAGAACGCCAGAACCAGATCGAATCCCGCCTCAACGACTACGCCGAGCGGGCGGGCATTCTTCGGAGGTATCTTTGACTACGATGCCAAGTCTGAACGCCTGGATGTAGTCAACGCCGAACTCGAGGATCCCAACGTCTGGAACGATCCCAAGCACGCCCAGGACCTGGGCCGCGAGAAAAAGGCCCTCGAAGATATCGTGCTGACCCTGACCACCCTGGGCCAGGGCATTACCGATAGTCTCGAACTCTTCGACATGGCCAAGGCCGACAGCGACGATGCCACGCTCGAAGCCATCGAGCAGGATGCCGAGGGCTATCGTGAACTGCTCGAGGGGCTGGAGTTCCGCCGCATGTTCAACAACCCGGCCGATCCGCTCAACTGCTTCCTGGACATCCAGGCCGGCGCTGGCGGCACAGAGGCCCAGGACTGGGCTTCCATGCTGCTGCGCCAGTACCTCAAGTACGCCGAGCGCAAGGGTTTCGCAGCGCAGATCCTGGAAGAGTCCGAAGGCGATATCGCCGGCATCAAGTCGGCCACGATCAAGATCGAGGGCGACCATGCCTTCGGCTTTCTGCGTACCGAAACCGGCGTGCATCGCCTGGTGCGCAAGAGCCCGTTCGACTCGTCTGGCGGGCGCCACACCTCGTTCGCCAGCGTCTTCGTCTATCCCGAGATCGACGACTCGTTCGAAATCGAGATCAATCCGGCCGACCTGCGCATCGATACCTACCGTGCCAGCGGTGCGGGCGGCCAGCACATCAACAAGACCGATTCGGCCGTCCGGATCACGCACACGCCCAGCGGCATCGTGGTGCAGTGCCAGAACGACCGCTCACAGCATCGCAACCGCGCCGAAGCCATGCAAATGCTGAAATCCCGCCTGTACGAGCAGGAAATGCGCAACCGCATGGCCGAGCAGCAGAAATTGGAAGACAGCAAGACCGATGTGGGCTGGGGCCACCAGATCCGTTCCTACGTACTCGACCAGAGCCGCATCAAGGATCTGCGTACCAACGTCGAAATCTCCAACACTCAGAAAGTCCTGGATGGCGATCTCGACCCCTTCATCCAGGCCAGCCTGAAGCAGGGTGTCTGAGATGCGCCCGACCGACACGGCACAAACAGCCTCCGGACAACATTGCGACACACTGGCCGTGGTCACGGGCACATCGCGTGGCCTGGGCGCAGCCCTGGCGCACCAGTTGCTGGGACCAGCCGCCTGTGTCATCGCCATTGCCCGCCAGGAAAGCCCTGCCCTGGCTGCGCAGGCCCGCGGCACAGGTGCCCGGTTGCACCAGTTGACCGGCGACCTCTCCGATCCCGCGCAACTCCAGCGGCTCTGCGATGAAATGATCGCAGCCCTGCCGGCCAGGGCCGAGCGGATGCTGCTGATCAACAATGCCGGCACGGTCGCCCCCATCGTGGCGGCCGAGGCCTTGCAGGCAGAAGCGATCCACCTGGCCAGCCAGGCCATGCAGCTCAATATCGTCGCGCCCATGGCGCTGACGGCCGCCTTCCTGCAAGCCAGCACCGGACGCAGCCAGGATCGCTGCGTGCTCAACATTTCATCGGGTGCCGGACGCAACCCCATGGCGGGCTGGGCCACCTACTGCACCACCAAGGCAGCGCTCGACATGTACACCCGTGTCCTCAAGCAGGAGCAGGCGGCATTGGGCGTACAGGGCGCGCGTGTCGTGGCGCTGGCACCCGGCGTGGTCGATACCGGCATGCAGGGCGAGATCCGCGCAGCCGATCCGGCCGCCTTTCCTGCGCTGGGGCGTTTCCAGGCGCTGCACGCCGATGGCCAGCTCAGTGCTCCCGAGCATGTCGCCAGACGCATCCTGGCCTATCTGGCGCGTGCCGATTTCGGCCAGACCGAAATCGACGACATCCGCAACTACGACTGAGCCGCATGGCCTGCAGGCTATTTTTCTTTTGCACTCTTACGCATTCCTTCGAATACCATGACCCAAGCTGCCTCCCCTTCCGATAGCATTGCCCTGGACGAGAACCGCCTGATCGCCGAACGCCGCGCCAAACTGGGCAAACTGCGCGAAGCCGGCAATCCCTATCCCAACGATTTCGTCCCGGCCGATCACGCCGCCGACCTGCACGCCCGCTACGACGAAGTCGAAGCGGAAACCCTTGAAGCGCAGCAGACACCGGCCCGCGTTGCCGGCCGCATGATGCTCAAGCGCATCATGGGCAAGGCCAGCTTCGCCACCTTGCAGGATGGCAGCGGTCGCATCCAGATCTACCTGGATCGCAATGCGCTGGGTGAGGAATCCTATGCCGCATTCAAGCAATGGGATATCGGCGATATCCTGGGCATCGAAGGTACAGTCTTCAAGACCAAGAAAGGCGAATTGTCGATCCACGCCAGCGCCATCCGCCTGCTGAGCAAGTCGCTACGTCCCCTGCCCGACAAGTTTCACGGTGTAGCCGACCAGGAGCTGCGCTATCGACAACGCTATGTCGACCTGGTCATGACCGATGCCACGCGCCAAACATTCCGCGCACGCAGCAATGCCATCAGCAGCATTCGCCGTCACATGATCGACCATGGCTTCCTTGAGGTCGAGACCCCCATGCTGCACCCCATCCCTGGCGGAGCGGCTGCCAAGCCATTTATCACACACCACAATGCGCTGGACATGGAAATGTTCCTGCGCATTGCGCCCGAGCTGTATCTGAAGCGACTGATCGTCGGGGGCTTTGAGCGGGTCTTCGAAGTCAATCGCAACTTCCGCAACGAAGGCGTCAGCCCCCGGCACAATCCTGAATTCACCATGATGGAGTTCTACGCCGCGTACGCAGACTATCGTTGGCTGATGGATTTCACCGAATCCCTGATCCGCCAGGCAGCCATCGACGCCTCCGGCACCGCCACACTGACCTACCAGGAGCGCACGCTGGATCTTTCCCTGCCGTTCGATCGCCTGACTATCGTCGAGGCGATTCTCAAGTACGAGCCGTCCTTCACGGCGGCCCAGCTCGACGACGAAGCCTTCCTGCGCACCGAACTCAAGAAGCGTGGCGCAGACGTCAACGGCCCGCAACTGGCCCGCGCCGGCAAGGGTGCGCTGCAACTGGCCCTGTTCGAAGAAACGGCAGAATCGCAACTGTGGCACCCGACGTTCATCATCGACTATCCGGTCGAAGTCTCGCCACTGGCACGTGCCTCGGACACGCAGCCGGGCATTACGGAGCGTTTCGAACTGTTCATCACAGGTCGCGAGATCGCCAACGGCTTCTCGGAGCTGAATGACCCCGAAGACCAGGCAGAGCGGTTCCGCAAGCAGGTCGAGGCCAAGGATGCCGGCGATGAAGAAGCCATGTATTTCGATGCCGACTATATCCGTGCACTGGAATACGGCATGCCACCGACTGGCGGCTGCGGTATCGGCATTGATCGCCTGGTTATGCTGCTGACCGACAGTCCCAGTATCCGCGACGTGATCCTGTTTCCGCATCTGCGCCGCGAAGACTGAAAATAGTACGAGTACTAAAAATATCCAAAAAAATCCCCTGTTCACTGATCGATGAGCAGGGGATTTCTCATTTATGCAAATACCTTTGCACAATCCGAATATTCAAACAAACGATGTAATGATTAACGCAACCTTGCGTTCAGTTAATAAGAACAGCGATTTATTTCACAAAATAAAAATATCAGATCACAGCGATCGAATAATCCGATCAGGCATTTGTCCCTCCCACCGTCAGGCCCTCCATGCGTACGGTCGGCATGCCGACTCCCACCGGTACGCTCTGCCCCTCCTTGCCGCAGGTCCCCACTCCCGAATCAAGCTGCATATCATGCCCAATCATGCTGATCCGGTTCATCGCATCCGGTCCGTTGCCAATCAAGGTCGCTCCTTTGACCGGATAGGTAATCCGGCCATTTTCGATGCGATAGGCCTCCGAGGCTGAAAACACGAACTTGCCACTGGTGATATCCACCTGTCCGCCACCGAAATTGACGGCATAAAGGCCATCACGCACGGAGGCGATGATTTCAGCCGGGTCATGCTGTCCGGCCAGCATATAGGTATTGGTCATGCGCGGCATCGGCAGGTGTGCAAACGACTCGCGCCGGCCATTGCCTGTCGGTGCCGTTTTCATGAGACGCGCATTGAGGCTGTCCTGCATGTAGCCCTTGAGGATGCCATCCTCGATAAGGACCGTGCGCTGCGTGGCATGGCCTTCGTCATCGATATTGAGCGAGCCACGCCGGCCCTCGAGCGTGCCATCATCGACCACCGTGACGCCAGGCGATGCCACCCGCTGACCGATCTGGCCGGAAAATATACTGGACCCCTTGCGATTGAAATCACCCTCAAGGCCGTGCCCGACAGCCTCGTGCAGCAGGATGCCCGGCCAGCCCGAGCCGAGCACGACGGTCATTTCGCCAGCCGGTGCCGGACGTGCCTCGAGATTGACCCCCGCCTCGTGGACGGCCCGCTCCACGTAGCCACGCAGGATGTCATCGGTGAAATATGCAAGGTCGGTACGTCCACCGCCACCTGCAGTACCGATTTCACGACGCCCCTGAGACTCCAGGATAACCGTCAGGGACAGGCGCACAAGCGGTCGCACATCAGCCGCCAGACGTCCATCGCTGCCTGCCACCATGATCACATCGTACTCTGCCCCCAGGCTGGCCATGACCTGAATGACACGTGGATCGCTCTGTCGTGCCATGCGCTCGACCCGCTCCAGCAAGGCAACCTTGTCGGGTGCCGGCAAGGATGCCAAGGGATCAAGGGCGGGATACAGGACACGTTGAACGGCGTTGTCATCTGCCGGCGCAATTCGTACCCTGCCATGGCCCCTGCCCCCGATCCCCTTGACCGCCCTGGCAGCCGACAGCAGCGCTTCGGGGTCCAGCGTTTCCGAATAGGCAAATGCCGTGCGATCGCCGCTGAGGGCTCGTACCCCGACACCCTGGTCAATGGCAAAGCTGCCCGTTTTGACGATACCCTCTTCCAGGCTCCAGCTCTCGCTGCGCGTATATTGAAAATACAGATCTGCATAATCGACCCGGCGGGTGAAGATTTCCGCCAAGGCACGAGCCATATCGTTTTCGGAAAGCCCCCAGGGATCCAGCAACAGGGACTTGGCAATAGTCAGGGAATTTTCAGCAATATTCATTCGTCGCAAATTGGCAGAGTAAGGATGTTGTATCGGATTTCAGCAGGAAAACAGGCAATCGAGCTTACAGACAAGCTCTATTGCGCACTGCTCCTGCCATAATTTTTTTCAATTTATCGGATTTTAGCGAATACTAAACCGCATATTTATACGTATATAATCTAGCTTCCGTCATGCTGGCGGAATACCATAACAATCTACGCTGAAATCAAGGGCATTTCGCCCCCACCTCCCAGGCAAGTATTAAGGAAAATTAAAAAATGGCTCGAAGCGACTACGCAGTTCAGCAGGCCCGTATTGAACGGGAAATCCAGAAACTGCAGAAACAGGCCGACGTGCTCCTGCAGAAACAACGCAAGCCGATCGTCCAATCAATTATCCGTACCATTTCCGAATACGGCATTACCCAGGAAGAACTGGCCCCCGCATTCGAAAAAGCGGCCCGCCGCAGCGCAGTCAAGAGCGCCGACAGCACCAGCACCAGCGCCAAAAAGACGGCAGCTCCCCGCGTCAAGCGCACCGTCGAGCCCAAGTACCGCCATCCTGAAACCGGCGACACCTGGACTGGCCGCGGCAAGGCACCGCGCTGGATCACCGCTGCCGAAGCAGAAGGCAAGCAGCGCGACAGCTTCCTGATCCAGAAATAATTCTACTCTGTGTCACCTGGGTTCCCGGTATTCAATGGTTCTGACCTGGCCATTGTTACCGGGAAAACCGTCAAATACCGCACTCACCATATACGGCATCACACTGGCCAGAGCTTCGTCCTGGGACCAGATCACCGCCGTCGATCGATAGACCTCTTCATCTGCATGTGAACGGTCGCGAATGCTGACCGTCAGGTAGTTGCGCTGTGCAATCACCTCTACCGGCACCCAGTCAGGGCCATAGCCCCACGGGCCGTATCCCCAGCCCCAGTAGCGGGGGCCATAGAAACCACCATATAAAAATGGGTCAGGCATCGGCTGACGTACCGTACGCGGCTGGCTTTCCGCACCGTAATCAAGCGCCACCACGAAACGTCCCGGCACATCACGGGCCTCGACCAGCCCCGTCGCACCGATCGCCGCCCGCACCATATCCTGATAGGCCTGGACCTCCAGGCCGTTGCCCTCACCAGTTGCAAACTGCCAGGTCTGTCCCTCCACCCCGGATGGCCATTGTTCAAACGTCGTGACACGGGCCGACAGCGTCGAGGCACATCCGGCCAGGGCCAGTGCACCTGCCACCAGCAGCAGACTGCGCATGGGGCCAAACCACCGATTGATCCATTCCATCATTCACGCTCCATCCAAAAGGGAAAGTCCAGCAAGACCGGACTTTGCGGCGATCATGCCACAACTGTCCACAGGACATTGCCACACCATGTGCATAAGACCGCCATGGTCACGGAAAGTTTCCTGTTCAGCCAGTCCCGTCCTGCGCCAAACCACTACAATATCGCAGGCTCGAGGAACGGCTATCATTCTGCCTTCGCAACGAGATCAATCCGATTCCCCCGGCGATAGCATCCGGAATTTCACCCGCACCGGCATCACGCCGGCCCTACTGTACTGGCAGGATAACCATGCAGACCGATTCAGCCGTCACGATCCATCGCAGCGATTACCGCCCCTACCCGTTCCGTATCGAAACCGTCCAGTTGGCATTCGATCTCGATCCTTCCGGCACACGCATCCGCAGTACGCTGCGCCTGCAGCGCGTACCGGGCACACCAGCCAACACCCTGCTGGTCCTGGATGGCGAGGATATCGAACTGCTGGGCCTTGAACTCGACGGCCAGCCCCTGGAAGCAGCCCGCTATCGACTCAACGAGCGCACGCTGTCGATCGCCGGCCTGCCGGATAGCTGCACACTGACCATCGACAGCCGGTGTCGTCCCGACGCCAACACCAAGCTCATGGGGCTGTATGTGTCGGGTGAATCCCTGTTCACGCAATGCGAAGCCGAAGGCTTCCGTCGCATGACATGGTTCCCCGACCGTCCGGATGTCATGTCACGTTACCAAGTCACCTTGCGGGCTGACAAAAACACCTACCCGGTACTGCTGTCCAATGGCAATCTGGTGGGCAGTACCGATCTGATCGACGGCCGCCATGAAACCGTCTGGGAAGACCCCTTCCCCAAGCCCAGCTACCTTTTTGCCCTGGTTGCAGGGCGCTTCGCCTGCCGCCAGAAAACGACCAGCACCGCCTCAGGACGGGAAGTACTGTTGCAGGTCTACAGCGATCCTGGTTCCGAGGCGCAGACCGAATGGGCGCTGGACTCTCTCGAGCGCGCCCTGCGCTGGGATGAGCAACGCTTTGGGCTGGAACTCGACCTGGATCGCTTCATGGTGGTCGCCACACGCGATTTCAACATGGGGGCCATGGAAAACAAGGGCCTCAACATTTTCAATGCAGCCTATGTCCTGGCACATCCCGAGTCGGCCACGGATGCCAACTACGAAGCCATCGAATCGGTCATCGGCCACGAATACTTCCACAACTGGACCGGCAACCGTGTCACCTGCCGCGACTGGTTCCAGCTCAGCCTGAAGGAAGGCCTGACCGTTTTCCGCGACCAGGAATTCACGGCCGACATGATGGCCGAGGCGCTGCAACGTCGCGAGGAAGATGCTGCTGCCGGCTCGTCTGCTGCACTGGCCCAGTTGCGCGCCGCACAGGTCAGCGCACGCGCAGTCAAGCGCATCGACGATGTCATTGCCCTGCGCGCCGCACAGTTTCCCGAAGACGCCGGCCCGATGGCACACCCCATCCGCCCCGAAAGCTACCAGGAAATCGGCAACTTCTACACGGCCACCGTCTATGAAAAAGGGGCCGAGGTCATCCGCATGCAGCATCGGCTGCTGGGCGAGGCGGGTTTCCGGCAAGGCATGGATGATTACTTCGCCCGCTTCGACGGCCAGGCCGTCACCTGCGATGACTTCGTCGACACCATGGAAGCCGTCTACGCCCGCCAGCATCCTGGCCTGGATTTTTCGGTTTTCCGACGCTGGTATGCCCAGGCCGGGACGCCGCGCGTCAAGGTCACCCTGACGCATGACAGTTCCTCGCAACGTTGCACCATTACCCTGCAACAGCACTGCAACAAGGTCGGTCTCGAAACGCAACGCGGTGCAGATTACGTCAAGCGTCCCTTCCACATCCCGTTCGCCCTGGGCCTGCTGGCTCCTGATGGCACCCCGCTGCCGCTGACCCTGAATGGCAAGCAGTCCGACACCGTGCTGCTCGAACTGCGTGAGGAGCAGGCGCAATGGCATTTCGACGGTATCGCGCAACGCCCCGTCCCCTCGCTGCTGCGCGATTTCTCGGCACCCGTTATCGTGGAATACAACTGGACCGACGAAGATCTTGCCCTGCTCTCCGAACACGATCCGGATGCCTTTGCACGCTGGGAAGCCGGCCAGGAACTGGCGGCGCGTGAGATTCTGCGCCATGCCCGCGACATGGACCTGGACGAGCCGGTCACGCTGAGTGCATCGCTGGTTCGCGTCTGGGCCACACTGCTGCACACCCCGACACTGGATCCGGCCTATCGTGCCCGCGCACTGGCCCTGCCGCTCGAAAAAACCCTGCTCGAGCGCATGCGTCCCATGCACCCAGGCCGGCTGGCAGCGGCCCGGCTGGCCGTGCGCGCCGAACTCGGCCGCCAGTTGGGTAGCCTGTGGCTGCAGACCTATCACGAAAACATGACGCCCGGCACTTATTCGCCCGATCCCCTGTCGGCAGGACGGCGTTCCCTCAAGAACCTGGCGCTGAGCTACCTCTGCGCCCCCCGCAAGCAGGATGGACTGAGCCTGGCCCAACAGCAGTTCCAGAAGGCCGGCAACATGACAGACTCGCTGGCCGCCCTGGCGTGCCTGGTCAATGATGCGGATACCATCATCGCCCAGAATGCACTGGGAGACTTCTATACCCGCTGGCACCACGACCCGCTGGTGGTCGACAAATGGTTCGCCGTACAGGCCGCCAGTTGCAACAGCACAGTCGCCCTGGTACGCAAGCTGACCCAGCACCCGGCGTTCACGCTGCTGACCCCCAACCGGGTACGGGCACTGGTCTTCCAGTTCTGCATGAACAACGCACTCAACTTCCATCTCGAAGATGGTGCCGGCTATGCCTTCTGGGCCGAGCAGATGCTGCTGCTGGACCCGGTCAATCCCGAAATTGCCGCTCGCCTGGCGCGCGTGTTCGATCGCTGGTCGCTACACGCCCCGGAACTGCGCGAGAAGATGCTGGCCGCCCTCGAGCTGATCGCCGCCGAGCCAACGCTCTCGCGCAACACGTCGGAAATCATCCAAAAATCCCTGAATCTCGGCGCACTGGAGGCCAAATGAAGTACAAGACCCTGACCCATTATCTGGTCGAGCAACAGCGCGAGCACCAGTCCATCGATCCCGAACTGCGTCTGCTGCTGGAAATTGTGGCCCGCGCCTGCAAGTCCATCGGCCACGCTGTCGGCAAAGGTGCGCTGGAGGGCGTGCTCGGCAGTCTGGGCAGCGAAAATGTACAGGGCGAGATCCAGAAAAAGCTTGATGTGCTGTCCAACGACATCCTGCTCGAAGCCAATGAGTGGGGCGGCCACCTGGCGGGTATGGCGTCGGAAGAGATGACCACCATCCACCGCATTCCCAATCGCTATCCCAAGGGCGAATACCTGCTGCTGTTCGATCCGCTCGATGGCTCCTCGAACATTGATGTCAACGTCTCGATCGGTACGATTTTTTCGGTTCTGAAGGCCCCGGCCGGAGCCGGGGGACGCGATATCGAAGAAGCCGATTTCCTGCAGCCCGGCAGCCGCCAGGTTGCCGCCGGCTATGCCATCTACGGCCCACAGACCATGCTGGTGCTCACCACGGGCAATGGCGTGGCCAGCTTCACGCTGGATCGGGAAATGGGTGCCTGGTGCCTGACGGGCGAAAACATCCGCATCCCGGAAGACACCAAGGAATTTGCCATCAACATGTCCAACATGCGCCACTGGGCTCCCGAGATGCGCAGCTACATCGAGGACTGCCTGGCTGGCCAGGACGGGCCGCTCGGCAAGAACTACAACATGCGCTGGATCGCCTCGATGGTGTCGGACGTGCATCGCATCATGAATCGCGGCGGCGTCTTCATGTACCCCTGGGATGCCCGTGAACCCGAGAAGGCCGGCAAGCTGCGCCTGATGTACGAAGCCAATCCGATGAGCATGCTGATCGAGCAGGCCGGCGGTGCTTCCATCAACGGTACGCAACGCATCCTGGACATCCAGCCCGAGGCACTGCACCAGCGCGTCAGCGTGATGCTGGGCTCGAAGAACGAAATTGCCCGCATCGCCGAATACCACCAGCAGTAAAAAAACGGGGCGTGGCCAATAGCGGCACGCCCCGTCTCAACCGTTCAGCCAGGCATTACGCCATCGTGAAAATGGTGGCTCCGGTCGTCTGGCGCGCGGCCAGCGCCGTCTGGGCCGCGGCCGCCTGGGCCAGCGGATAGCGCTGGCCGATCTGGACGTCGATCCGGCCGTTCTGTACCAGATCGAACAATTCGGTTGCGGCGGCATCCAGCGCACCTGGCTCTGCCACATACGTACCCAATGTAGGACGGGTCACGTACAGGGAACCCTTCTGCGCCAGCACGCCCAGATTGACCCCGGTCACGGCACCCGAAGCATTGCCGAAACTGACCAGCAATCCACGCGGCTTGAGCGAATCGAGTGACGCTTCCCAGGTCGCCTGGCCTACGCCGTCATAGACAACCGGCACTTTCTTGCCTTCGGTCAGTTCCAGCACGCGCTGGGCGACGTTTTCGCGCGAATAGTCGATGGTTTCCCAGGCCCCGTGGGCACGCGCCAGTGCCGCTTTTTCGGGACTGGAAACGGTACCGATCAGTTTCACGCCCAGTGCCCGCGCCCACTGGCAGGCAAACAGGCCCACGCCTCCGGCAGCAGCATGGAACAGAATGGTTTCTCCTTCCTGCACCCGGTAGGTCTGGCGCAGCAGGTACTGCACCGTCAGGCCCTTGAGCATCATCGCGGCGGCCTGCTCGAAGGAAATGTCCTCGGGCAGCTTGACCAACTGGTGCGCCGGCACGTTGCGCAGCTCGGCATAACCGCCCAGCGGGCTCTGGCCATAGGCTACCCGATCACCTGGCTTGAGATGGGTCACAGTGCTGCCCACCGCCTCGACCACACCCGCCCCCTCGAAGCCCAGCCCATGCGGCAGCGGATGCTGGTAGAGGCCGTCACGGAAATAGATGTCGATAAAGTTGAGACCGGCGGCATGCTGGCGCACCGTCACCTCGTCGGGACCGGGGGCCGGCACCTGGACATCGGTCCATTCAAGCACTTCCGGGCCGCCATGGCGGCGGATCAGGATGGCCTTGGCTGTCTGACTCATATCTTGCTCCTTACAGAAGTTGTATTCGTATCGGGGGATGGCGTGCGCACACGCGTCAGCACATACGTGCCCATGATAACCAGAACCGTCCCCCCCAGATGCCACAGGGTCAGCGGTTCATCCAGCCACCACGCCGCCATGAACAGCAGTGAAATCGGCCCCAGCATGCCCAGTTGGGCCGACATGGCGGCACCGATGCGTTCGACCGACCACATGATCATGAACACCGGCAGCACGGTATTGAGCGTGGCATGAATCAGCGACCAGCCATAGACGCCGGCAGGCTGCGCCAGCAGAACGCCAACATCATGCACGATGAAGAACTGCAACAGCACCACCACGCATGACGTACACATGGCATAGGCAACCAGTCGCGTGGAACCGACGCGCTTGATCAGCTCGCCCGCACCGATCAGGTAGCAGGCATAGCTGAATGCAGCCCCCAGCACGCAGAGCGATCCCAGCATGACCTGCTCGCCCCCGAAGCGGATATCCTGCACGAACACCAGCAGGACCCCCGCATAGGCCAGGGCCATCGCGACCCACTGTGCACGCGCAATCGGCCGCTTGAGCCAGAAGGCCGTCATCAGCAGCACGAAGGTCGGGGACAGGAACAGGATGGCTCGCTCCAGGCCGGCACTGATATATTGCAGGCCAATGAAATCCAGAAAGCTCGACAGGTAATAACCGATCAGCCCCAGCAGCACGATGCGCAGTTTTTCCTGCCGTGTCAGCGGTGGCACGCCATTGCGGCGGGCACGGCGAGTTTCGTGCCAGGCGATGACAGCGAAAAACGGCAGTGCAAAAAGCATGCGAAAGGCGATCAGCGTAACTGGATCGATACCGTAGCGGTAGGTGAATTTGACTGCAATGGCCTTGCCTGCAAACAGCACCGAGCCCAGCGCCGCCAGCAGGAAGCCGATGGTGCGATTGGACATGCCCCCACCCGGTAATCTGCAAAGGTAGAATAGCCGCTCATTCTAGAGGATTAATTCGTGCAGAGCGATTCACCCATCACCCATCAGCGAGCCCTCGCCTACATCCATGTCGCCGCAGTGCTGTTCGGCCTGACCGGCGTCTTCGGCGAAGTCATCCAGGCCGGTGCCGTCGTCATCACCCTGGGGCGCGCGCTCTTTGCCGTGGCATCGCTGGGCCTGATGGCACGCCTGCAAGGCCGCCCCATCCTGCGCGAGATGAATCGCCGCCGCTATCTGACGCTGCTTGGCTCGGGTGCCCTGCTGGCCGTGCACTGGGTCACTTTCTTCGTCTCGGTCAAGGTTGGCGGGATTGCCGTGGCCACGCTTGGCTTTGCCAGCTTCCCGGCCTTCATCACACTGTGCGAGGCCTTGTTCTTCAAGGAACGCATCGGCCTGCTGGAATGGCTGCTGCTCGGACTGGTCAGCCTTGGACTGGTCCTGGTCACGCCTTCCTTCGACTTTGCCGACGAAGGCACCATCGGACTGGTCTGGGGGCTGCTGTCCGGCCTGTCGTTTGCACTGCTGGCCATCAGCAACCGCTACGCGGCACGCGGCATCGATCCGTTGCAAGTCTCTTTCTGGCAAAACATCGCCGTCGCCCTGTGCGCACTGCCGTTCTCGCTCGGTGCCATCGGCGCGGTCTCGCCTTCCGACTGGTTCTGGCTGGCCCTGCTGGGTGTATTCTGCACCGGGCTGTCGCATTTTCTGTTCGTGTCGAGCCTGGCCCGGCTCAATGCCCGCACGGCCGGCCTGGTGATTGCGCTGGAGCCGGTCTACGCAATTGCCTTTGCCTGGGCACTCTTTGCGCAGCAACCGAGCGCCCGGATGATGATCGGTGCCTTGCTGATCATTGCGGCATCGGTCATCTCGAGCCGGCGCAAAAGCGGCTGATCAGCGGCGACGCCCACCCGTCAATGACCCCAGAATACCGCGTGTGACCTGCCCGATGATACGGTTGGCCACGGAACGAGCCGTACTCTTGGCGACGCTCTGCACCAGCCCGTCGCGCTTGCCGCCACGCGGCCCGGTCGAGCCGAACAGGAAATCATTGAGATGGCCCATCAGGCCATCGTCTTCCTGCGCAACTGCGCCCTGTGATGCCCTGCCGCCGCCGTCAGTATCCTGACCGGTCGACGCTGTCGCCGGCGCACCTGCCGCCTTTCCACCAGACGCTTGCATGCGTGCCTGCAGCATTTCATAGGCCGATTCACGATCCACCGCCTGCTCGTAGACGCCAGCCAGCACCGATTGCTGCCGCAAGGCCGTACGTTCGGCCTCGGTTGCCGGGCCAATGCGACCACCGGGTGCCACGATCCAGGCCCGCTCGGTCGGCTGGGGCCGTCCTTTTTCATCCAGCATGGAGACCAGCGCCTCGCCTACCCCCAGTTCGGTAATCGCGGCCGCCACATCCAGGCCGGGATTGGGACGCATGGTATCCGCAGCCGTGCGCACGGCCTTCTGGTCGCGCGGTGTGAATGCACGCAGGGCGTGTTGCACGCGATTGCCAAGCTGGCCCAGTACGCTGTCGGGAATA
The DNA here is from genome assembly GCF_040137905.1 of Corticimicrobacter sp. Classification (NCBI taxonomy): domain Bacteria; kingdom Pseudomonadati; phylum Pseudomonadota; class Betaproteobacteria; order Burkholderiales; family Alcaligenaceae; genus Corticimicrobacter; species Corticimicrobacter sp. Next base: position 25,942 of record NZ_JBEFDG010000003.1, on the reverse strand, counting down.
TCAAGTGGATTCTGCGTGACGAAATACACCCCGACGCCCTTGGAACGGATCAGGCGTACCACCTGCTCGATCTTCTCGAGCAGTGCGGCCGGGGCATCCTTGAACAGGAGATGCGCCTCATCGAAGAAGAACACCAGTTTGGGCTTGTCGGCATCGCCCACTTCTGGAAGATGCTCGTAAAGATCGGACAGCAGCCACAGCAGGAACGTGCTATAGAGCTTGGGCGACTGCATGAGCTGATCGGCCGCCAGGATATTGACCACGCCACGCCCATTGCCGTCGGTCTGCAGCAGGTCGTGGATGTCGAGCATCGGTTCACCAAAGAACTGCTCGCCTCCCTGGGTCTCGATCTGCAGCAGCCCGCGCTGGATCGCACCGATCGAGGCAGCCGACACATTGCCGTAACGGGTCCGTATATCCGCCGCATTGTCGGCCACGAACTGCAACATGGCGCGCAGGTCCTTGAGATCCAGCAGCAACAGGCCGTTGTCGTCTGCCACTTTGAAGGTCAGGTTGAGCACCCCTTCCTGGGTGTCGTTCAGATTCATGATACGAGCCAACAGCAAGGGGCCCATATCGGAAATCGTGGCACGCACGGGATGTCCCTGCTTGCCGAACACATCCCACAGTACGGTCGGCATGCCCGCCCAGTCGGGCACGGACAGGCCAAGGCGCTCCAGACGCTCCTGCAGCTTGGGCGAAGCGGTGCCCGGCTGCGAAATCCCGGTCAGGTCACCCTTGATGTCCGCCATGAAGACCGGCACACCAAGCCGTGAGAAAGCTTCCGCCATGACCTGCAGGGTCACGGTCTTGCCGGTACCGGTCGCGCCGGTAATGCAGCCATGACGGTTGGCCATGCCCGGCAGCAGGTATTGGGCGGACTGGGCATTGCGGGAAATCATCAGGGGATCGGACATGGCAGTGCTCCGCAACGTGAGGCGTGAGAGAACGGGTTTTCCGGCTGGGCAGGATTGCGGCTCAGTTTACCCGAGAGGTCATCGCGCCTGTAGACCACAGGGGTGCGCTTTTTGATCCTTGTAACTTGCCTGAAGCGACAGACAAACCATACCGGCAGCAGAACTGTGTATTTAGACAGTAATCTGGTTTACGATAGCGTTTCCCAGACCGCCCCGGCATATCCACTTGCCGCGTCCGGCCGTCCACTCTCCCGCATTCCGCCTACATGAGCTCCCAGATCCGCATCTTCGGCGCACGCCAGAACAACCTCAAAAACCTGGATGTCAGCTTTTCCGCCGGTGAACTGACCGTGATTACCGGCGTCTCGGGCTCCGGCAAAAGCTCCCTGGCCTTCGATACGCTCTACGCCGAAGGTCAACGCCGCTACGTCGAAACTTTCTCGCCCTACGCCCGGCAATTTCTCGACCGGATGGACAAACCCCAGGTGGACAGGATCGAAGGCATCCTGCCTGCCATCGCCATCGACCAGACCAATCCGGTGCGCAACTCGCGCAGCACGGTTGGCACGATGACCGAGCTCAACGACCACTTCAAGCTGCTGTACGCCCGCGCCGCTCATCTTTATTGCCGCTGCTGTGGCAAGAAGATCAGGCGCGACAATCCCGACAGTATCCTGGCCTTCCTGTCCGAACACGCTCCGGCACAGGGCGACCCACGCCTGGTCATTACGTTCCCGATCAAGGTGCCGGCCAACTTCACCGAAGAAGAAATCCGGGGCTACCTCGATGCCCAGGGCTATACGCGGGTGCATGAAAGCAACCCGGCCTCTGCCCAACAGGACGGCATCGACACACCCGCGACACCATCCGGCACGCCGGACAGCACAGACCGCGCCGCAGCCGTTACGCCTGCCAGCACGGCAGCCACCACCAGCTCGCCCGGGAAAGGTCGCAAAAAATCGGACCAGGCCCAGGCTGTCATTCCCCAGCGCACACTGAATGTCGTCCAGGACCGCTTCCGTCTCGGCTCGGCCGAACCCGAGCGCATCATGGAAGCGCTCGACACGGCACTCGATCAGGGCCAGGGGCATCTGGCCGTCCACGCACTGGCCCCCGAAGGCGGCGACCAGCAAGTCTGGAAGTTCAGCAGCCGGCTGCATTGCGCCGACTGTGACATCGATTATGCCGATCCCCTGCCCAGCATGTTCTCCTTCAATTCGCCGCTGGGAGCCTGCGAAACCTGCCGGGGTTTCGGCCGGGTGATCGGCATCGACCATGGACTGGTCATCCCCGACGAGAGCAAAACCCTGCTGGAAGGCGCAGTCAAGCCCTGGCAGACACCCAGCTACCGCGAATGCCAGGACGATCTCGAAAAGTACGCCCGCAAGGCCGGCGTGCCGCTGTCGGTTCCCTGGAAAAACCTGTCGCCCGAACACCGACGCTGGGTGCTCGACGGCACACCAGACTGGAAAGGCGGCAATCAGGCCTGGAAAACGCAGTGGTATGGCGTACAGCGCTTTTTCGACTGGCTCGAAAGCCGCGCCTACAAGATGCATGTGCGGGTACTGCTGTCGAAATACCGCAGCTACACCCCCTGCCCGACCTGCCATGGTTCCCGCCTCAAGCCGGAAGCGCTGCTGTGGCGCATCGGCGATGCCCCCGGCATCGACATCCACGCACTGATGTGCATGCCGATCCGGCGCGTGCGTGATCTGTTCGACGGCATGACGCTCGACCTGCTGCCCGATGCTGCCAACGACATGCTGCTCGACGAGATTCGTTCGCGGCTGCGTTTCCTGTGCGATGTGGGGCTGGGCTACCTCACGCTGGACCGCCAGAGCCGCACCCTGTCTGGCGGCGAAGTGCAGCGCATCAACCTCACCACGGCGCTGGGCACCTCGCTGGTCAACACCCTGTTCGTACTGGATGAGCCATCCATCGGCCTGCATCCGCGTGACATGCACCGCATCGTGCAGGTCATGCACCGGCTGCGCAATGCCGGCAATACCCTGGTGGTGGTCGAACACGATCCGCTGGTCATGACCGCTGCCGACCGGGTACTCGACATCGGCCCCGGCCCCGGCGAACGCGGAGGCCGCATCATGTTCGATGGCACGCCCCAGGCACTCTCGCAGGCCCCGACACTGACCGGCGACTACCTGAGCGGGCGGCGCACCATTGAGGCCCCCCACCCCATGCCGGTTCTGGACAATACGCCCCGACTGCTGCTCGAAGGTGCACGCGCCCACAATCTTCGCAATATCTCCGTCAGTATTCCGCTGGGCCGGCTGGTGTGCGTCACCGGCGTATCCGGCTCGGGCAAATCCACCCTGATCCAGGACGTGCTCTATCCCGCCCTGCTCAAGAAACGCGGCAAGCCGACCGAAGCCCCGGGCGATCACGACCGCATCCTGGGCGACGAGTGGCTGCACGATGTGGTCATGGTCGACCAGACGCCCATCGGCAAGACAGCACGCTCCAATCCGGCCAGCTACGTCGGTGCCTACGATGCCATCCGCAAGCTGTTTGCACAGGCACCGCTGTCACGCGAACGCGGCTATACCGCCGGCATGTTCAGTTTCAACAGCGGCGACGGCCGTTGCCCGAGCTGCGGCGGCACCGGCTTCGAGCACGTCGAGATGCAGTTCCTGTCCGACGTCTATATCCGCTGCCCTGACTGCGATGGCAGCCGCTTCCGTCCCGAAGTCCGCGAGGTGACCGTCTCGCACCTGGGCCGCACCGCCTCCATCGACCAGGTGCTGGACATGACGGTCAGCGAAGCGCTCGACTTCTTCAAGGGACTGCACGATGTGCAACGCGGCCTGGCACCACTGGCCGATGTCGGCCTGGAATACGTCAAACTGGGCCAGCCGGTGCCCACGCTGTCTGGCGGTGAGGCCCAGCGACTCAAGCTGGCCGGACACCTGGCCGAAGCTGCCCGCAGCGGCATCTCGATCGCGCAGGTCGCCAAGAAGGCCAGCCTGTTCCTGTTCGACGAACCCACCACCGGCCTGCACTTCGAAGACGTGGCACGCCTGATGCGTGCCCTGCGCAAGCTGCTGGCAGCCGGCCATACCCTGCTGATCATCGAGCACAACCTGGATGTCATCCGCGCGGCCGACTGGATCATCGACCTCGGCCCCGAAGGCGGCGAAGATGGCGGCGAACTGATCGCCTGCGGCACGCCCGACGACATCATGGCCCATCCGGACTCGCATACCGGCCAGGCCCTGCGCGAATACCAGATGCAGCCCGGCCAGTTGGCCGAGCCGGCGGCCACCTACGCGCTCACACCGGCCACACCGACGCCCGCCATCGAAATCCATCACGCCCGCGAGCACAATCTCAAGAACTTGAGCGTGGCCATTCCCCGCGATACCTTCACCGTGATCACCGGTGTGTCCGGATCGGGCAAATCCACGCTGGCATTCGACATTCTGTTCAACGAAGGCCAGCGCCGCTATCTGGAATCGCTCAACGCCTATGCCCGCTCCATCGTGCAGCCGGCCGGCAAGCCCGATGTCGATTCGATCACCGGCATTCCTCCCACGGTGGCGATTGCCCAGCGCACCAGCCGGGGCGGGGTCAAGTCCACAGTCGCCACCATGACCGAGATTCACCATTTCCTGCGGCTGCTGTTCGTCAAGCTGGGCACGCAATACAGCCCCGACAGCGGTCTGCCGGTCGAAGCCCAGACACCCGAGCAGATCCTGGCGCGCATCATGCAGCAGTTCAAGGGACAGCACATCGGTCTGCTGGCACCCCTGGTCACGGCCCGCAAGGGTTACTACACCGATCTGGCCAAGTGGGCCGAACGGCGGGGCCACACCCACCTGAGGGTCGATGGTCGCTTCGTAGCCGTACAGCCCTGGCCACGCCTGGATCGGTACCGCGAGCACACTATCGAGCTGCCGATTGCCGATGTCGTCATCACGCCTGACAATGAAGCCTTCCTGCGTCAGGCCATTGCCGACGCACTGGAGCATGGCAAAGGCATGTTGCGCATCGTCTGGCCCCTGGAGCGGCTGCATGAATCGCTGGATGCCGAGCTGGATAGCCTGGCACTGTCCACCAGCCGTACCTGCCCGGTCACCGGCATCAGTTTTCCGGAACTGGATCCGCGCATGTTCTCCTACAACTCCAAGCATGGCTGGTGCCCCGCCTGCTTTGGCACAGGCCTGCGCCTGAGCGGTTTCGATGCCGAGCAGACTGGAGAGGAAAGCACCTGGCGCGAAACGACCGACAACGAACAGGACGATGCCCACGAACCGGAAACCTGCCCAGTCTGCCAGGGGCAGCGCCTGAATCGCAATGCACTGGCAGTACGCTGGCATGCGCGCTCGATTGCCGACATCAGCCGCTGGTCGGTCAACGAAGCGCATACGTTCTTTACCGGACTGGTCCTGCGCGGCCGTGAAGCCGACATCGCCCGCGACATCCTGGCCGAAATCCGCAGCCGCCTTGGTTTCATGCAGGAGGTCGGCCTGGGCTACCTGACACTGGACCGGGCTGCACCGACGCTCTCCGGTGGCGAGGCACAGCGCATCCGCCTGGCAGCCCAACTGGGTTCCAACATGCAGGGAGTCTGCTACATCCTCGATGAACCGACCATCGGCCTGCATCCCCGTGACAACCGTATCCTGCTCGATGCCCTGTCACGCCTGGAGGGTCAGGGCAACACCCTGGTCGTCGTCGAGCACGACGACGACACCATCCGCCGGGCCGGGCACGTCATTGATATCGGCCCGGGGGCCGGTTCGCGCGGCGGCCGCGTAGTGGCACAAGGCACCGTGCAGGACATCATGGACAATCCTGACTCGGTCACCGGCCGCTATCTGGCGCATCCGCTGCAGCATGACCTGCAGCCGCGTCGCCCGGTCCAGGCCGACACCCCACGCCTGACCGTACGGGCTGCCGGGCGCCACAACCTGCACAATGTCACGGCCCATTTTCCGCTCAACCGCCTGACCGTAGTCACCGGCGTTTCCGGCTCGGGCAAGTCGACGCTGGCCCGCGACGTGCTGCAGACCAACCTGAGACGGGCCGTGGCAGACAACCAGTATGCCAGGGAGCACGACAAGGTCGCGCCCCGCTGGCTGCATTGCGCCGGCATCGACGGCTGGGAAGCCATCGACCGCGTACTCGAGGTCGACCAGACCCCCATCGGCAAGACACCACGCTCCTGCCCCGCCACCTATATCGGCTTCTGGGACGACGTCCGCAAGCTGTTCGCCGAAGCCCGGGATGCACGCATGCGCGGCTGGACCGCCTCACGTTTCAGCTTCAACACGGGCGCAGGCCGCTGCCCGGTCTGCGAGGGCCAGGGCATGCGTACCATCGAGATGAGCTTCCTGCCCGACGTCAAGGTCGAATGCGAAGCCTGCAACGGTGCGCGCTTCAACAGCGATACGTTGTCGGTCCGGCTGCGTGGCAAGAGCGCAGGCGACATCCTCAAGATGGAAGTGGACGAGGCGGTCGAATACTTCTCGGCCCACCCGCGCATCCAGCGCCCGCTGCAACTGATGCAGGATGTCGGCCTGGGCTACCTGACACTGGGCCAGCCTTCGCCCACGCTGTCGGGCGGCGAGGCCCAGCGCATCAAGCTGGTCACCGAGCTGACCAAGGCGCGCCTGACCGAAGGCGTCATCAAGACCGGCCGCGCCTCGCGCCTGCCACATACCCTGTACGTACTGGATGAGCCCACGGTCGGCCTGTCGATGGCCGATGTCGACAAGCTGATCAGCGTGCTGCACCGGCTGGTCGAGGCAGGCAACACTGTCGTCGTGATCGAGCACAACCTGGACGTGATCGCCCAGGCCGACTGGCTGCTCGACATGGGACCCGAAGGCGGCAGCGGCGGTGGCCGGCTGGTCATCGAGGGCATGCCGGCCAAGGTCGAGGCAGCTCATGCCCGCTCGCATACCGGCGAGGCCCTGCGCCAGTTCATCGCCCAGCAACCGGCGCAGCACACGCAGGATCGGGCATGAGCCTCTGCCGTTTCGAAGACCGCTGGGCTGGAGAAGCGCTGGTGCTGGAGCAGCCGGTGGACCGTATCACCGCCTGCCAGCCCGAGGCACTGCTGCCGGCACTGGCCGCCATCGGGCAGCACCAGGCAGCAGGCCGCTGGATCGCCCTGCTGATGACCTATGAGCTGGGAGAATGGCTGGAGCCACGCGCGCTGCAATCCCCCATCTCCCGCCTGCCTGCGCCTGCGGCTGTTCCCGTACAGGCATCACAAGCACCCGCCAGCCAGTTCCCCGCCGGCACGCAGCAGCCACGCCTGACCGCCCTGGTGTTCGAACAGGCTCGCACCACTGCGCCCTGGTTGCCCTCAACGGTCCACGCAGGCATCACCGCAGCCCGGCCCCGCCTGGCGCGTTCCGACTATCTGTCGCGTATCGAGCGGATCCGTGACCTGATCCGTGCCGGCGAGGTTTACCAGATCAATTACACCTTCGGCATGGATATCGAGACCGCAGGTACTCCCGAGGCGCTCTACCGCCGGATTGCACACGACCATCCCTGTGCTCATGCCGCCTATATCGAAGATCAGGGTCGCAGCGTGCTGTCATTTTCACCCGAACTGTTCATGCAGCGCCGGGGCCATCGCCTGACCTGCCGGCCCATGAAGGGCACGGCACCACGCCACCCCGATCCGGCCAGCGACCAGGCACTTGGACAGGCCCTGCTCGACAGCACCAAGAACAGGGCCGAAAACCTGATGATCGTGGACCTGCTGCGCAACGACATGGGACGGCTGGCCGTGCCTGGCACGGTACAGGTGCCGCGTCTTTTCGAGCTGGAAGCCTATCCCAGCGTCTGGACCCTGACCTCGACCATCGAGGCCGAACTCCCCCCCGTCCCCCTATACTCCCTGTTGACAGCCCTGTTCCCGTGTGGTTCGATTACCGGCGCGCCAAAAATCGCCGCCATGCAGCACATCCGCCAACTCGAACCCGAGCCACGCGGTCTATACTGTGGCAGCATCGGCTGGCTGGCGCCCAACGGCGACTTTTCGCTCAACGTCGCCATCCGGACCCTGGTCTTACACGAACGCAATCATGGCCGATATCACGTGGGCGGCGGTATCGTCCATGACTCTATCCCGGAACAGGAGTGGGAAGAATGTCTCTGGAAAGCTCGCATACTCAACGCGACGCGCCTCCCCAACTGATCGAAACGCTGCGCAGCGACGAACAGGGCAAGATACCCTTGCTGCACCGTCACCTGCACCGTCTGCACCGCTCCGCCCAGTATCTGGAATATGTCTGCCCGGTACATGCCATCGAGCAGGCCCTGGTCAAGGCAGCCGAAGGCGCCCAGGGCGAGCACCACCGACTGCGGCTGCTGCTTCAGGCGCACGGCGGCTTCAATATCACGGTGCAGGCACTCGACTACAATCCGGGCCGCCCCGCCCAGAAGATCGGCATTGCCCGACCTCGGCTGGATGCCGGCAATATCTGGCTGCGCCACAAGACCACCCGTCGTCCACTGTACGATCAGGCGCAGTCATGGCTGCAGCAGCATCCCACCTATTTCGATCTGGTCTTTCTCAACCAGAAAAATGAACTCTGCGAAGGGAGCCGCAGCAACCTTTACCTGCTGCTCGATGGTCAGTGGTATACCCCTCCGCAGATCTGCGGCGTATTGCCCGGCATCCAGCGCGGCATCCTGCTGGAAGCCGGCCTGGTGCGCGAGCGGGTACTCCCCCGGAGCGCGCTGGTCGATGCCAAGGCGCTGCGACTGTCAAATGCCCTGCATGGATGGTTCGACGTCAAGCTGGATCAGCCCGATCCGGTCGAGCATCCGCTCTGAACTCCTCTACGATTCCTGCCTCATGTCCAGCGTCGACACATCCGATTCCTCCGAGCGTCCCAGCGTCCAGTTCCGCATGCGTATCCGCCACCGGTCACTGATCGCGCTTGGCCCCGGCAAAATCGAATTGCTTGAGCATATCCAGCAAATTGGCTCGATCTCGGCAGCAGCCCGCGCCATGGATATGTCCTACCGGCGGGCCTGGCTGCTCATCGATGAAATCAACCGCGCTCTGCGCGAGCCCGTCGTCGAGACCTCGACCGGTGGCACGCATGGCGGCGGTGCCCGCCTGACCGAAACAGGACAGGCCGTTATCCGCCACTATAGAACCATCGAAGAAATTGCACACAAGGCGGCCGCCAAGGACCTGCAGGCGCTGATCGACCTGCTGGCCCCCGATCAGGCCTGACGCCCGAACTGCAGCAGTCGTCGCAAGGTACGGCGCAGCGGATCAGACTCTTCCGCTACGGCCGGCACGCCCAGCTGTTCGCGGACATGCGCCTGCTCAGTACCATCAAGCATGTCGATTTCACGCACAATCTGACCATGCTCGTAGACAAAAGTGACCTGAGCCAGGTGCAGTACATCCTCGATATCATGCGTAATCATCAGCACCGGGATATCCCACTGTCGCTGCACCTGCGCCAGCTCCTCGCGCAACTCGCCGCGCAGCAAGGGATTGAGTGCCGCAAACGGCTCGTCAAGCAACAGGATGTCAGGCTCGCAGGCCAGAGCCCGCGCCAGCGCCACACGCTGCTGCTGCCCGCCCGACAGGGTTGCCGGACGGCTGCGTGCCAGGTGATCCAGACCAAAACGGGCCAGCAGTGCCTGCACCCGTTCACGGCCTTCGGTTGACAGCCCCTGTCGCCAGGACGTCAGCCCGAACCCGACATTATCCTCGACGGAAAGGTGCGGAAACAGCGCATAGTTCTGGAACAGGTAGCCGATCCGACGTGCGGGCGGAGCCAGATCGATGCCCGACTCGCTGTCGAACAGCGTCGTGCCGCCGATGCGGATGAATCCCTTGGTAGGCTGCAACAGGCCGGCAATGGCCTGCAGCGTCAGCGATTTGCCCGACCCCGAAGGGCCGTACAGTGCGGCAAAGCCCGCCTCGGTCGAAAAGCGCGCCGACAGGTCGAAGCGCCGCGTCCGGTCCGAGACGGTCAGACTGATATCAACGTCAATCACGGCTTGCCGAAACCGTAGCGGGCCAGCACAGCCTGCGCAGGTTCGGTGGTCAGGAAGTCGATGAAAGCCTGAGCACCATCCTTGTTGGTGCTGGCCTCGATCACGGCGATCGGATACAGCACAGGAGCATGACCCTGCGGCGTAAGCACGACCTTGACCTTGTCGGCCATGACAGCAGCATCGGTGGCATAGACGAAGCCAGCATCGACTTCGCCACGGCCCACGTAATCGAGTACCTGGCGCACGCTATCGGCCGGGATCATCTTCGAGGCCAGGGCATCCCACAGGCCAGCACCCCGCAGTACCTGCTGGGTATAGCGTCCGACGGGAACCGTTTCGACCTTGCCGATTGCCAGGCGCTTGACGGCCGCCTCCTTGAGGTCGTCGAGGCTGTCCAGCTTGATCTTGCTGTCGATCGGCTCGATCAGCACCAGACTGTTGCTGACGAAGTTGCGACGGCTTGCGTCGACGATCAGCTTGGCGGTTTCGGCCCGGTCCATCGTGGCCTGATCGGCGCTGGCAAACACATCGACCGGCGCACCCTGGGTAATCTGCTGCAACAGCGTACCGGACGCTGCAAAGTTGAACTGCACGGTCGTGTCCGGTGTCGCCTTCTCGAACAAGGGACCGATTTCATTGAAGGCATTGGTCAGGCTGGCGGCAGCCGACACAGTCAGTTGCGCAGCCTGGGAGGCCAGCGGCACCAGCAGCGCAGCCGACAGGGACACGCACAGGGCAAGACGGCGGGAAGGTTTCATCATGTTCAAGCTCCTTGGATAGAAGGTCGCGCCGTACTAACGGACGCGCGGTGCGAAAATACGGTTGGATACCACCAGAATGGCGACGGAAATCAATGACGTCACCAGGACCAGCACCATGGCCGTGTCCTCGTGACCGGCCTGGACGGCATCGTAGATTGCCATCGACAATGTCTGGGTCTTGCCAGGAATCGAGCCGGCCACCATCAGCGAGGCGCCGAACTCTCCCATCGCACGCGCAAAGGCCAGCAAGGTGCCGGCCAGGATGCCCGGCCATGCCAGCGGCAGCGTCACGCGCACGAATACGGACCAGCGTGACTGGCCCAGCGTGCTGGCGGCCGCCTCCAGGGTACGGTCGATGCCGGCAAAGGCGCTGCTGGCCGACTTGAGCACCAGAGGCAGCGCCACTACGGCCGATGCCACCACGGCACCATGCCAGCTGAAAATGATGGAATAATCGAGATGTTCGTCGAGCCACTGCCCGAGCGCGCTGCGTCGCCCTGCCGCCACCAGAATGGCATAGCCGATCACCGTGGGAGGCAACACCAGGGGCAGCATACAGGTCGCTTCAAGGATACCGCTACCAGGAAAGCGGCGACGTGCAAACACCCAGCCCAGCGCGATGCCCACGACCAGTGCCAATACGGTCGCCAGACCTGCTACCTTGAGGGACAGCGCCAGCGGAAACCAATCCAGATCAATCAAATTCGTCATATCCTGAAGGATATAGCGCAATCTGGAAAATAACAAACAGAAACCCGCGAAAAGCGCCGCGTACCGTGCGTCAGATCAAACTGACAGGTATCGCGGCTCCATGCTCATGACTGCCTCTGCGTGCCTGGCCTGTGCGAGGCATTTTTCAGCGTGAACAGCCCTTTACTGCTCGAGCCGGGCATCCAGGGTAATGGCGGCGTTGAGCAGGCGCGAGATCGGGCAGTTTTCCTTGGCCTTGGCAGCGGCAGTCTGGAAAGCTTCCTCGCTGGCACCAGGAATGCGCGCTTCCAGCGTCAGGTGCACGGCGGTAATGGTAAATCCAGGTTCGAGCCGTTCCAGTGTGACATCGGCGCGGGTCTGGATCCTGTCGGCCACCAGGCCGCTTTCACCCAGGATGTTGGACAGCGCCATCGAGAAGCAGCCGGCATGGGCCGCACCGATCAGCTCTTCGGGGTTGGTGCCGGGTTCGCCCTCGAAGCGCGTGTTGAATCCATAGGGAGCATCGGCCAGTGCGCCGCTCTCTGTTGAAATCGAGCCCTTGCCTGCCTTCAGATTGCCTTGCCAGACGGCGGTTGCGAATTTTTTCATGCCTGTTCTCCTTTGCCATGCCAGAAACTTGCCGGGGCATCATGATGCATGCACCGGCGACTGATCGATTGCCAGCCGAGCTATTGCACATGAAGATCACCTGCCCCCACCGCGAAACTCACAAATGGTTTCAAATTATCCAGACTGTCATGAAGCAAATTTTGCCGTCACGTTAAGTCGCATGGATACCAAAACCCCATCAAAAACAACTAAAAACCATTAAAAACTATAATTTTTAAACAAAAACAAGATCAAAACAAAGCATTGAAGAATCAACAAATAAAAGTCTATATTTTCCAAAAATAGAACAAATAATGAAAACCAGCACGATACGGACAATTCAAGGCATAAAGATGGAAAATAAAGTCTCTTTTATCAACAAAACTCAACCCAACTCATCGCTCACCACACAGTTGATCGATCTGTTCGAACTGCCTTTCCTGGATCTGCTGCACCAGGCAAACACGGTACATCGTACCCATTTCGACCCCAATGCCATCCAGTTATCGAGCCTTCTGTCCATCAAGACCGGAGGCTGTTCGGAAGATTGCGGCTATTGCTCGCAATCGGCACGCCACCAGACAGACCTGGAACGCGAAAAGCTGATGCCGCTCGACGAAGTGCTGGCCGCAGCACGCACCGCCCGTGATGCCGGAGCCCAGCGCTTTTGCATGGGCGCAGCCTGGCGCAGCCCCAAGCCACACCAGCTCGATGCCATTGCCGAGATGATCGGCGCAGTCAGGAATCTCGGTCTGGAAACCTGTGTCACGCTGGGCATGCTGCGCGAAGGCCAGGCCCAGCAACTGCGCGAGGCCGGCCTTGATTACTACAACCACAATCTCGATACTGCGCCTGAGTACTACGGCAGTGTCATCACCACCCGCACCTATCAGGATCGCCTGGATACCCTTGACCGCGTACGCGACGCCGGCATCAAGGTCTGCTGCGGCGGCATCGTCGGCATGGGAGAAACACGCGCACACCGTGCCAGCCTGATCGCCCAGTTGGCCCAGCTCGATCCGCCCCCCGAATCGGTTCCCATCAACAACCTGGTGCGGATCGAAGGCACACCACTGGCGCATGTCGATCCACTTGATCCGTTCGAATTCATCCGCACCATTGCCGTGGCACGGCTGGCCATGCCACGCGCCATGATCAGGCTGTCGGCAGGACGTCAGGAACTGGGCGACGCAGCGCAGGCGCTTTGCTTCATGGCCGGTGCCAATTCGATTTTCTATGGCGACCACCTGCTGACCACCGGCAATCCGGCCTTCGATGCCGACCAGGCTCTCTTTGCAAGACTGGGCCTGCACGCTACGCCCCAGCCAGCCGCACACCAGCATGCAGGAGAATGCGCATGTTCTATCTCGTCCTGAGCATCACCCTCAGCGTCGCCGTATCCGTCCTGCTGAAACTGGCACGTACGTGGCGCATTGATTTGCCGATCGTCATCGCGCTGAACTACGTGACGGCCATCGCATGGAGCCTGCTGACACTGCAGCCAGAGTGGTTGCCCTACACGCTGCTCGCGAAAAACGGCTTCATCCTGGCGTCGCTGGGACTGTTGCTGCCCGGCATTTTCCTGGCCATGGCCGCCTGCGTGCGGCATGCAGGGATTGCACGCAGCGATGCCGCGCAGCGTATCTCGCTGGCCCTGCCGCTGATCGCCGCTTTTACCCTGTTCGGCCAGCCCGCATCAGGGCAAGCCCTGGCCGGTATCGGACTGGCATTGTTGGCGCTGTACCTGCTGTCGGGGCGTGCGCCCCAGCATCACGCCCCCACAGGCACCCAGCCCTCACCGCGTACGGCTGGCTTATTACTCTTTACGGTCTGGCTCGGCTACGGACTGATCGATATCCTGTTCAAGCAGATGTCGCGTACCGGTGCCGCCTTCTCCAGCATCCTGCTGGCCTGCTTCATGCTGACAGGCATCGTCATGGCGCTTTACCTGCTGTGCCGCCGGCTATGGACTGCCAGACGGCATGTGCCGACAGCGATACGCGGTCCGCACCACTGGCAGCGACACGCCCTGGCCGGCCTGCTGTTGGGCAGTCTCAATTTCGGCAATATCTTTTTCTATATCCGGGCACACCAGACGTTTCGTGACCATCCCGCACTGGTCTTCTCGGCCATGAACATCGGGGTCGTGGCGCTTGGCGTACTGATCGGTGCCGGCATTTTCAGGGAAAGGCTGGAGCGACGGCACCTGTCAGGGCTGGCTCTGACCCTGCCCGCCATCCTGTTGCTGCTGCCCCGCTGAAGCCTCGGCCCGCTTCATGGCTTCTTCCATGTCATCAAGGCTCATGGTGGTAGCGGCCTGCTCGGCGTCGATGCGCGGATCCAGGGCAGCGGCGGCCGGAGAAGCCTGTCCGCTGACCGGCATCGGCACGAACTGTACGGGGGCCTCATCGACCTGGTGCTCGCCCGACACATGCTCGGGCCGCATGCGCCATGCCAGCAAGGCCGCGCATACCGAGAAGAAAACGAAGAACATGCCGGGACCTGCCATGTCCATGAGCGCCCCCGTGACCAGCGGACCCAGGCAGGCACCGATACCGTATACCATCAACAGCACGGCGCTCAGGCTGACGCGGCGGTCTGCCTCGACATGGTCATTGGCAAAGGCCGCGCCCAGGGGATAGAGCGTGAACAGCAGAATGCCCACGACACAGGACAGCCCCACCATCAGCCAGAAAGGCAGGTCCAGCAGGCCCCACATCGGCACGACAACCGCTGCCAGCACGATGGCATTGAGGCGGATCAGCCAGACCCGGTTGATCCGGTCCGACAGCCAGCCGATGGGCCACTGTGCGCACAGCCCCGCCATCACGGCGGCGGCCACGAAGATGGCGACTTCGGCCGTATCCAGTCCCTGCTTGACCGCAAAGACCGGTGCCAGGCCATAGAAGGCTCCCGTCAGGTTGCCTGCCAGGAACAGGGCCGTCAACGACAGCGGCACGCGCTTGAGGAAGAACATGATCTCCAGCGGTGCCGGCACCGGCGTGGCCGGGTGCATGCGGGCCGTGAGTGCGATCGGCATGAGGCACAGCGCATGACAGATCGCCACCATCGTCAGCATGCGCAGGTCCAGGACCGGATAGACCGTGAGCACCAGTTGCCCCAGCACGGTACCCAGGCCGGACACCAGCATGTAGAAGGAGAACACACGTCCACGCAGGTGGTTTTCGGTCTGCTCGTTGAGCCAGCTTTCCAGCACCATGAACTGGGTCACCATGGCCATGCCCACGATCAACCGGAACCCGAGCCACAGCGTCAGGTTGTCCACCAGAGTCTGGGCCAGCACCATGACCGTGGTCAGTGCAGCACAGGCTGCATAGGCACGGATGTGCCCCACTTTGATCAGAATCCGGTGCCCGATCCGTGCGCCGCCCACCAGGCCAAGGTAATAGGCCGCGATCAGGGCCCCCACCCACAACTGGCTGACAGACTCGGCCGTCAGGCGCAACGCCATATAGGTATTGAACAGGCCTGTGCCGATCAGCATCAGCAACGTGGCGAGATAGAGCGCGGAGAAGGATCGCAGTGTTGAAATCATAGGCCTGGCGCAAAGAAGGGGCCATCCGGGCAACATGCCCGGCGGCGACTATCGACTATCATATCTATATAAGGCTGTTCGATACGATATTGACAGACATCTTTCCAACACTTTACGTTCCCATACCGGACGGCAACATGACCATACCCGTTTCCGAACCCACTTTGAGCCACCTGGATGAGTCCGGCCAGATCCGCATGGTCGACGTCGGCGACAAGGTCGCCACGACGCGCACCGCCATTGCCCGTGCACGGGTCACGCTCAATGCCGCAGCATACGGCCTGGTCACGGGGCATGCCAAGGGCAAGGGCGAAGTGCTCAACACCGCGCGCGTGGCCGGCATCCTGGCCGCCAAGCGCTGCGCCGAACTGATCCCGCTGTGCCACTCGCTGCCCCTGAGTTTCGTGGGCGTCGATTTCTCTCTCGACGATGCCGGCTGTGCCATCGATATCAGTTCCACCTGCCGCAGTGACTACAAGACCGGCGTCGAGATGGAAGCCATGACCGCCTGCAGCGTGGCCGCCCTCACCATCTACGACATGTGCAAGGCCGCAGACAAGGGCATCCGCATCGATGCCGTGCGTCTCGTCTACAAATCCGGAGGTAAGAGCGGTGAATGGCGCAACGATTGATATCCTCTACTTTGCCAGGGTGGCCGAACTGACCGGCACGCGCAGTGAATCCTGGTCGCTGGCCGATGGCAATCCGATCACCGGCACACAATTGCTCGCCCAGCTCCAGCAGCGCTATCCTGGACTGGCTCCCACCGATCGACTCAAGCTGGCCGTCAACCAGTACCATGTCCGCCACGACCAGGCCATCAAGGCAGGCGATGAGGTTGCACTGTTCGACCCTGTGACTGGAGGCTGACCCCATGCCCGAACTGCCAACCTGCGTCATTGCCGTGCAGACCCACGATTTCGATTACGGCGCACTGTACGACGAGTTGCGCCGCAGTTGCGCAGGACAGGCCGGTGCCATTGTCTGCTTTAGCGGCCTGGTACGCGACTTCGCGCCCGGCCAGGATACTGACTCGCTGTACCTGGAGCATTATCCCGGTATGTGCGAACGCGAGTTGCGGGCAATCGCCGACGAGGCCTCACAACGCTGGGCAGTCCAGGCCAGCCACATCGTGCACCGGGTCGGCGAGCTGGCACGGGGCGACCAGATCGTGTTCGCAGGTGTCGCCAGTGCACACCGCGGCGATGCCTTCCAGGCAGCCCAGTTCATCATGGACGCACTCAAAACCCGTGCCCCATTCTGGAAGCGTGAAACCCTGCGCAGCGGCGAACGCCTCTGGGTCGAGGCCCGCGACAGCGACCAGGTACAGGCGCAGCAATGGGACGCAGCCAGGCCACCAGCAGACTGATCCCCGCATCCGGCCTGATCCTGAGCGGCATTGCTTCCAGGCACGGCCACATCATCCTGAACAACCCTTCCGATTTCGTACCCAAGAGACCGACATGCTGGATTTTCAAGAAGCCCAACGCCGCCTGTCAGAGGCCGGCCCCGCTCCCTCCCGCCACGAACAGCAGCCGCTGGCCGAGCTGGCAGGCCGTATCCTGGCACAGGATATCGTGGCGCGACAGGATGCGCCTCCGGCCGACAACAGCGCCATGGACGGCTATGCATTACGCCTCCAGGACTACGTACCCGGCCGCATCCTGCCGGTGCAGGAACGCTGCTACGCGGGCCATCAGCCCGCACCGCTGCAGCCCGGACAAGCCACGCGACTATTCACCGGCAGCCTGATTCCCGCAGGTGCCGATACCGTCATGATGCAGGAGTACTGCCGTGAGACCGAGGCCGGCGTCGAATTCCTCGAAGCACCCGTTGCAGGTTCGCATATCCGCCGCCAGGGTGAGGACAGCGCCGTCGGCAGCGTCCTGATCGAAGCCGGTACCGTACTCAACGCAGCCCACATCGGCTTGCTGGCATCCCAGGGCTATACCGACGCAGCCGTCTTTCCCCGCGTGCGCATCGGCATCCTGACGACCGGCGATGAGCTGGTGCCCCCCGGCCAGCCGCGCCAGCCCAGCCAGATCTACAACTCCAACGGAGCCATGCTGGCCGCATTGGCCGCCGGCATGAACGCCGAGATTTCCCATGTGCTGCACGCCATCGACCGCGAGGATGCGCTGACGGATGCATTCCGTACCTTGCTGCGCGACAGTGACCTGGTGCTGAGCGTGGGCGGCGTATCGGTCGGCGAGCGCGATCTGGTCAAACCCACGCTGGAAAAGTTGGGCGGCAGCCTGGAGCTGTGGAAAGTCAAAATGAAACCCGGCAAGCCGGTGGCGCTCGCCAACGTGGACGGCAAGCCGGTAATCGGCCTGCCCGGCAATCCGGTATCGGCCTTTGCTGTCTTTACCGTGCTGGTCACGCCGCTGCTGCGCCGCATGCAGGGCAATGCCACACTGTTTCCGGTCACCGGCCTGTATCCGTTGCGGGCCAACCAGCCCTACAACGACAGCCGAGAGGAGTTCCTGCGCGTGCAATACCGCCCGGATGAAGGCGGACCCGCCCTGCATCCCTACGCGCACCAAGGCTCAGGCATGTTGCGCGCCCTGCCCTGGGCATCAGGGCTGGCCCAGATCCCGCCCGCCAGCGGTACGGGAGATGGAGCGTATGTGCGCTATTACGATTTTGCACACTGGCTGCAGCCCTGACCACCTGCCCAGCCGGGTCGGCGTCATGCCCTGCCTGCTGCGGCAGGGCCAGGTGCGACACGCACCCGCTCCACCAGCCTGGCAGGCTGGCTGAACACCAGTTGCGGATCCAGCGCCATCGGTATCAGCCAGCGCAGGTTGTGCAATACATCGTCCGGCAAAGGCTGTACGGCATGGATCTCGACGGGCTCGGCCTCCATGGTACGTGCTGCCATCACCGCCGCATCGTCACGGCAGAAAAAGAAATACACGCAGGCCAGCCCGGACTCGTCCAGTTCGACGAACAACTGCCAGGAAGCCGGATCGGTCTGTACCCCGGTTTCCTCGAGAAACTCGCGCGCCATGGCCTGGGCCGGCGTTTCGCCCGGCTCGATCTTGCCGCCGACACCATTCAACCGCCCCTGCTGCCAACTGGGCTGGCGCTTGCGGATCAGGACCACCCGGTGACCATCGTTCGACAGCATGAAGCCTGTGACATAGTTCACCATCGTCATGCTCCCTGATCTGGATCATCGGCTGCCGCCAGTTCATCGGGCGTATTGATGTTGGCGAACGCCGAATCATCTGCACCGAAATCGACCTCGACCGCACCGACACTGTCCTGCCACATCCCCACCTTGCGTTCACCGGCCAGCAATCCATTGCGCAGGGCTGGGGCCAGGCTGCGATGCAACAGCATGCAGACGGAATGACGCCTGCCACCCGCCCTGGCCACGGCCAGTGGTGCCTGGGCTGCCTGCGCCCCCTGCCACAACCGCATGGCGAGATCATGCGGCAACCGGGGGGTGTCGCACGGCACGGCCAGCAGCCACTCATGGCGTGCCGCCAGCAATGCGGTCAGTACGCCGGCCAGCGGACCCGACCAGGCTTCCAGCCCGGGATCATCGGCCAGCACCTCCCCCCATGCGGCATATTCGACCGGGTGCCGGTTGGCACTCACCAGCAATTGATCCACCTGCCCTCGCAAGCGACGGGCCACATGCTCGGCCAGGGGCAGGCCACGCCAGGGCAAAAGGCCTTTGTCCTGCCCGCCCATGCGCCGTGCCTGACCCCCGGCCAGGATCACGCCGCTCAGCAATGGCCGGACACCGTCGGCACCGGTTTGCCCTGCCGTGCCGGCATCAGTCATTTCATGTATAAGCATATATAAATATAGAATATCCATCGACGCCATCGAGCATGGCGTTTTCTTCCATTCTAGCCGCCCCGTCATGCCCGTCTCTTCCTCCCGTCTGCTGCGCCTGTTTCCCTGGCTGGAACAGGTACGCCAACCGGGCGCATTGCAAGCCGACCTGCTGGCAGGCCTGCTGGGTGCCGTACTCGTGCTGCCACAAGGGATCGCCTTCGCCACGCTGGCAGGCTTGCCACCTCAGTACGGCCTGTACACCGCCATCGTGCCCTGCATCGTGGCAGCCCTCTTCGGTTCGAGCCGGCATGTCATGTCAGGTCCCACCAATGCCAGTTCGCTGGCACTGTTCGCCATGCTGTCACCGCTGGCCCTGGTCGGCAGCCAGCACTATATCCAGCTGGCGCTCACGCTGACACTGATGGTCGGTGCGCTGCAACTGTTGCTGGGGGCATTGCGCATGGGCAGGCTGGCCAGCTTCGTTTCACCGGCAGCGCTGCACGGCTTCACGACCGGAGCCGCGCTGATGATTGCCATCTATGCCTGCCGCGACTGGCTCAAGATCGACACCACCGGTGCACGCGGCGCATTGCAGACACTCTACAGCCTGCTGCGCCAATTGCCGGACCTGCATGTCGGTACCCTGCTCGCCGGTACCTGTACCCTGCTGCTGACATTGCTGGTGCGCCGCTGGCACCCGCGCTGGCCCGGCATGCTGCTGGGGCTGGCCGGCGGCACACTGCTGGCCTGGGCACTGAACAGTATTTTTGCAACTGGCACGCTGGGCGGCATACCCACCGTGGGCACGATCCAGACGCCCATTCCTGTCTTCAGCCTGCCGGGCGCAACCTGGCGCGAATTGCCCGAACTGGTCGGCCTGGCGCTGGCGCTGACCATCATCACCCTGGCGCAATCCATCTCCATCGCCCAGGCCGTTGCTGCCCGCTCAGGCCAGTTCATCCAGGCCGACCGCGAATTCGTCGGCCAGGGCCTGTCCAATATCGTGGGCAGTTTCTTCTCCTGCTACGTCTCGTGCGGCTCGCTCAACCGCTCAATGCCCAACCTGATGGGCGGTGCCCGCACGCCGCTGGCTGCCGTCTGCTCGGCACTGCTGCTGATCGTGCTGGTGGCCGTCAGCGCCCCGCTGCTGGCACACATCGCCTATGCCGCCATTGCCGGCCTGCTGTTGCTGGTTGCCTGGAATCTGCTCGACCTGCCGCACTGGCGACAAATGGCGCGACAGCACCGGGGCGATTTCGTGGTAGCCCTGATCACTGCAGCCGCCACCGTGATCCTGCGCATGGAGGTGGCAATCCTGCTTGGCACGCTGCTGTCGCTGGCCGGCTATCTGTATCGCACCTCGCGCCCGGCCATGCGCACCATGGTATTTGCCGACTGGTCTCCTGATCGCCAGATGGTGCCTGCCAGCGATGCCACCCACGGGGCCTTGCCCGAATGCCCGCAACTCCAGTTGCTGCGCATGGAAGGCTCGATCTACTTTGCCGCCGTGCCTCACGTGGCCGGCAGGCTGGAATACCTGCGCACCTTGCCGGACGCCCAGCCGCACCTGCTGATCATGGCCAAGAGCATGAACTTCATCGACGCTTCAGGCCTGGAACTGTGGGAACGGGAATTGACCCAGCGGCGTGCCATGGGCGGTGATCTGTACTTCCATCGGCCCCGTCCGCAAGTCATTGAACTGTGGCAACGCACGGGCTTCCTGGAACGCCTGGGCGAAGACCATGTCTTCCCCGACAAGGGCAGCGCCATCCGCGCCATCTACGACAGAATGGATCCGCAGATCTGCGCAGGATGCCGGGCACGCTGTTTTTTCGAATGCCGTGACAGCGAGACTCAAGGCCAGTCGGCCGGCGCACGCTCATAATCCTGCACCAACGCCAGCAACTGCCCGGGCTCGATGCGCACATCGCGGATATAGTCGCCCGGCGGATCGGACTCCACCTGCACCTCATACAGGACAGGCCCCGTTTCCACATCCAGGATGACAGAGAACACAGCCACCAGATCACGGATCCGGAATGCCGTCGCACCTGCGACCGTACCACCGCCATAGGCTCGATAGCGGTCGCCATAGTGTGCCTTCAGGATCTGTACAGACTGCGCCAGCACATTTTCCTGCCAGCACTCCAGTTGACCCAGCCAGTCTGGAAACCAGTCCTCCGGCAACCTTACGTCAGCCAACGCCATACCTGACAGTTGATCCACCGTATAGGTATTGAGCAGGTAAAGATCCCACTGCACGCTGATATCCTCGACAATCTTCTGGACAGGCAGCAGCAGATCATCTGTTTCATCATGCAGCAGACCCTGTAGATACTGGTCACACCAGGTTGTAATTGCATGATGACTGTACTGGCTGTTCTCACGGACCGCAGCCTCCAGCAAGACGGCCAATGACGTCGGAGTAAAGGCCAGTGCGATCTGCGCAGCGCCAGGAGGGTCCCAGGTTGCACTCAGACGATTGCGACCACGCGCCCCAGCCTCAAAGAAATAACGCCTGACCATGCTCAGCCCGCGATGTCGGCATCGGTTGCGCCTTGCGCCAGACTGCCGCTGACCACGATGGCGTGCCCCCAGAACAGGTCACCGTCATCAAAGTAGAAAGTAAATACCCCCTCATCCTCGGCCACGATACTCTGCACCTCAAGGTGGCTGCGAAACGCCTCTTCGGTCAAGGGTGACTGGTCCTCTGCAAGCCAGTTTTCATTCTTGAGCGGCAATAGTTTTTCGACTGCGCACGCAACGATCTGCCGCTGCCAGTGCGCCTGCTGCTCGAACAGGGCCGTCGCCGTTGCCAGCGCGCTTTCGGGCATGGCAGCATCCTCGCAACTCAGGCTCAGGCTGATTTCGGTGCCGCCCCAATCGGCCACACCGTCATACATATCCAGGCCACGGTCCAGTTCCAGCCCGCCAAACAGCGCCGTCTCCAACACCACTGGCTGTTGCCAGATTTCGCCGAGGCGTGTCAGGTCATCATCCGGCTGCTCAGGAAAACCGATCTGCTGCACCAGCAACGCGCCCGTGGCGGTCCTGCCCGCCACGACCAACTCCAATTGCTGCCACGAGGTGATCCGCTGCATCCACGCAGCAGCCTGGGTCTCGTCCAGCCCTTGCCATTCGCAACGCTGTTTACCCTGGAACAACCGACCATCCTGCGTGCGCCAGGCACAGAAATAAAACACCAGAGTGCAGTTCTCTGACCGCCCGCTTCGCCCTGCGCCAGCCAGCAGCGCGCCGACCAGACCCGTGATTTTTTCACCTGTTTCAGTCATCTTGATTTTCCAGTTTCGCCCATCAGTAGTCGCAAACCATGAACACGCGATCAAAACGTCGCGCGGCCAGGTCATCACGGTGGATAATGAAGTTCAGTGTGCCATCGTCCCACTGGAACTGCCCCGCCAGATCCACCTGAAACAGCACCAGCCAATCCTGCGCATCCCCCCCGTATCGATGGGCTGCCTGCAATTCGGGCAACGCATGCTGGCTGAAGCCACAGCCGTTGACCCTGGCAATACCCTGATACTCGGGCACAAGGGCATCCGACGCACAATCGACCGGCAGTATCTCTTTCTCGATCAGCCAGTCTCGCTGCGCACCAGAGGGTTGACTCCCTGGCTGCAGTCCCCAGGCACCCAACTGCCGCAATTGCCACGCATAACACGTCGTCCCGCCCAGGCGTGGCAACGCATCCCGGTTTTCCCCGCGCGACGCCAGTGTCTGCCAATCCTGCTCCTGCTCGGGTGTCATGCCCGCACGCAACTGCACATCGAGATGTGGGTTTTCCCCCAGCGCATAGAAACTCGGCACCGCCACGCTGGCGCGTGGATGCAGGATGAAGGAAGGCTTTTGGCCCAGGGTCTTTTCTTCGTTGAACGCCAGGTCTGCAAAACGCTGGCCGCTGCCCAGGCTGGCACGATCCTCCACGTACAACACACGCCCCTGCGTCGCCAGCGGGCTGCTGCCACACGCCAGGAAAAAGAACAGCGTCCCTGTGCGCGGCAAATAGTCCTGCAGCGGTGCCAGGGCCTGGCAATCGAGCTGTGCGATGAACTCCAGCGGCACCTGATAGGTCTGTGTTTCTGCATCCCAGGGAAAGATGCACACTTCATCGCCCTCTTCGTCGTCCCGCCAACAATCCTCATCATCCAGCAGTGTGTCCTCGGATACACCGACGCTGGGATAAGGCATGCCATCGGGCAGGTCGGGCAAGCCCCCCAGGCGATGATTGCCCAGCGTGGCGTAGTCCTCTTCCGCACCATGATAGAAATCGACGCTGGCGCGCAGGGTACCGGCAACGGCATGCACCAGTGGTGCCACCGCCTCGTTCGGCAGCAACGCCGCCAGCAAGGGCTTGCGCAACGGCGAATGTTCGGCCAGCAAGGGCAGCCGACCCGCCAGATCGGAGGCAAGCCGGTCCGGCACTCGCGCATCAAAGGGATAGTGCGCGGGAAAGAGCGCACGCCGCTTGTCCGGCTCTATCCTCAGCCTCGGCATTTCAAAAAACGCCTCGTGCAAGAACACCAGGGGATTTTTTTCAAGATCCAGGCCCAGCCGAGGCTCAGTCGCATAGGCCTCCGGCACGGTCTCAAGCTGGTTGCCACTCAGGTCCAGTGTGCGCAATGCAGGAGAAAACGCCTCCGGCAGGCTCGTCAGCCGGTTTCGGCACAAGGCACAATATGAGAGCTTGGGGAGTGTCAGAACCTCGACAGGCACGGTCACAGCCTGACTGCCACTGATACGCAGATCGTCCAAGTCACGCAGTTGTCCGAGAAAGGATGGAATCTCCCGAAAATGTCTTGCCGTATTGAATTCCAGACGCTGCAACTGCGTCAGTTGGACAATACCTTCCGGGATACCCTCGACATCCTCCTCCTGCCCGGCAGACTCAAGATAAGAGATATACAGCGACTCGAGCCGGGTATAACGCCACAGCGCATCGCCGAGCCGTGAGGATGGCTGATCGACCAGCGACAGCCGGCGCGGCAACTCGGGCGGCGCGCGAAGCAGTTCTTCCATGGACCTGAACAGATAGCGCTCCCAGCACAGCGATGCCTCGGGCAGTTTCCACAACAGATGGATATTTCGGCGACAGTGGTAATACCCATCGTCGAAATAACCGCTGAAGCCCAGCCAGCCGTCCTGCAGCGTGAGCCGGCCCGCAATTTTCAGCGAAGGCCGAAAGCCCTCGTGCTCGATCGTCGCGTGGCGTGTCGTGTCACGGTCATCTTCCGTTTCAAACACAAACTCACCCTGTGGAACCCCTGATGCCTGATAGATCCCACTCGCGCCGAACCTGATGCAGACGTTGCCATCTCCTTCCCGATCCAGAATGGGCGGCAGGTCAAGAGTGCGGCAAGGCGTCGCCACGATATCGGCACAAAAACACATCCCCTGGTTGCCATACAACGGAATGGACGTTTTTGACTGATCCGAAATATCGAACGCTTCACCATCGATCAGCAGCAGGCTTTTGCCATCAGCAGGCATCTCGAATACCGGCACCTGAGCCTCATCGACAGCGGCACTGGCAGACTGCTCACGCAATGCCTGTTCTTGCTGCTTTGCTTCTTCCTGCTCGGCAGCCTGCTGCTCCAGGGCCGCCAGATGCTGTTCCATGACCCTGCCGGGCTCCGAAGCCACGATACGCAGGCTGCGCACCGCTGCCTCCATGGCCTGCAAATGATCCTGGGGTGCATCCTGCGGACAATACCCACCGGCAAACAGGCAAATGGTATCCGTGAGCCGGATAAATGCGAACAGATAGACGTAACCGTAGACCCCTTCTGCTGTCATCAGCAATGCGGCACGTCCATCCAGATCCAGGGTCTTTTCTTCGAGCCAGGTCAGTTTGCCATAGACCTTGCTGCAAAATATCCGGTAATTCTCGATCTGTCCGGTCTCGACCCTGTGCAGCAGCGGCCGATCGACCGGGTAGATGTTCAGGACCACCAGGCCCTCATCCGCAGCATACTGGCCCAGCACACCTTGTCCATATACTTCGCTGGATATGAAGCTGTCCGGGAACGCGATGGACAGAATATCCGTACATATAATCGACATCGAGATTTTTCCTGCAATTCTTGATCATTAAATACGCGCCACCATCACCCACGGCAGTCGCGCTAGCCACTTTTCATCAGAAGCAGCCAACTCTCCTGCTGCTGCCCTGTAAGCAGCCGCGCAGCCTTGTCCAGCACAGACCGCCGGGCCTCCTGCCGATAGCTGGCCAATAAGACGCCCACCGGATGCTGTTGCAGCCTGGGAGGCAACACCGGGGTTTCTGCCCCAAAGGCAGCCGCCAGCACAGCCTCTTTCAGGATGCGCCAGTCAGCCTCCTGCAGGCCTGTGCCATAGAGATCCGAACGACATGGCTCAGGCATGCGGCTTCCTGACTGGCCCATCCTGGGATGTCTGCACGATGATGCCGCCGAGAATCGACTGCCAGCCTTTTTGGGCACCACGCACAGGATGCCAGAGCCAGGTTCCCCGATAGCCCATCGCCAGGTGCGTCAGGCTGAGCCTGTCGTTGTCGATCATCGACTCGGTCAGCACCCGGTCGTATTCCGCCATTGCCTCAGATTCCAGCAAGG
>NZ_JBEFDG010000002.1:0-16912 GCF_040137905.1 Corticimicrobacter sp. | reverse complement strand
GCAACGCTCGGCCAATGCCGCCCAGGAGATCAGGACGCTGATCAATGCCTCCCAGCAGGAAGTGGATCAGGGCAGTGCCTGCATCGAGGGGGTGGGCAACACCATGGGGCAGGTTGTCAGTTCGATTCGCCAGGTAGCTGACCTGATCGTGGAAATCGATACGGCCAGCGGTGAACAGACGACCGGCATTACGCAGGTCAACCAGGCTGTGACGCAAATCGATGACATTACCCAGCAAAATGCCGCGCTGGTCGAGCAGGCTGCTGCGGCTGCGACCAATCTGCGTGACCAGACGCATGCGCTGGCGGAGGCTGTCGTAGCCTTCAGGCTGGACCGTGATGAGGTCGGGGGTAAGTTGCGGTTGCTCAAGCCATGATGCAGTAGTGTGGGTGGACGCGATAAAAGTCATTCGCACTGGCATCACAAAATATTACATTTGCCTGCAATTGTCATGAGCGGCCGGGCCGCACGGGAGTTGCAGGTATGTCAGCTTTATTGCGGAACTGGCCGTTGTGGGCCAAATTCGGTTTGATCGGCTTGTTGAGCATGGTGATGTTCTCCATACCGACAGCCCTTTATCTGTACAGCACGAATACTGTCATCCAGAAGCAGCAGCTTGCCTGGGAAGGTATGGAGCCTAGCAGCAGGTTGCTGGCAGTCGTGCAAAATGTGCAGCAACATCGCGCCCTGGCGGCGGCGGCACTCAGCGGCGAACATAGTGTGGATGCACAACGCCGCCAACTGGCCGCTGGCATCGGGCAGTCCATGCAGCAGTTTGCACAGACGCTGGCGGCGGCTGATCGGACTGCCAGCCTGCAAGACGATATGGAAACGATCCTGGCATCCTGGCTGCAACTGCAATCCCAGGTGGATCAGGCCGGGATCAACGCGGTCCAGAGTTCCGACCGGCATGCTGCGCAAATCGACTCGCTGCTCGATATGGAGGATCGGATACTGGATCTCTATGGTCTGAGCACCGAGGATGATCTGGTCACGGCTTCCTTGGTGAAAGGTGCCCTGATGTCATTGCCGCACTTGACCGAAGCGCTGGGGCAGGTTCGGGCCAACGGTGTGCCGCTGTTGGTGCAAGGGGCCGCATCAGCACAGGAGCGCTTGCGTCTGGCCGCACTGGTGCAGCGTGCCGCGGAGCACCTGGCGCAGACGCAGCGTGCCTTTGGCAAGGCCTATGCGAACAACGAGGCCATCAGGCAGGCGCTGGCAGGGCAGACCCAGGCAGCCGCCAGGCAGGCAGAAGAGGCGTTGTCGATGGTGCAGGCACAGGTGCTGGACGTTGCCGCGCTGACCGCGCCTGTCGGTCCGTATATCGACACCATGACGCGCGCCATCGATGCGCAATTCGCTTCTGTCGATGACGTGCTGGAAGGGCTGGAACGGCTGCTTTTCGATAGAGTGACCGATCTCCAGCGCAACGAGGCAATCCTGCTGGCCATTCTGGGCCTTCTGCTGGTGTCGGTTGCCTGGGTCAGTCTTTTGATCAGCCGCTCGGTCACGCGCCCGATTGCCGCTTCGGTGGAAATGGCCCGTCGTGTTGCTGCGTGTGATCTGACGCTGCGCGCCGATGTGGTCGGGCGCGATGAGTCGGCCCAGCTCCTGGCTGCGCTCAATGACATGAGCGCGAGCCTGGCCAATGTCGTGGGGCAGGTGCGTGGTGGTATCGAGCATATCAACCATGCAGCGACCGAAATCGCTCATGGCAATATGGATCTGTCGGGAAGAACGGAGTCGCAGGCGTCCAGTCTGGAAGAAACGGCGGCGTCGATCGAGCAATTGACGGCCACTGTGCAGCAGAACGCCGGACATGCCCGACGGGCCAGCGAACTGGCGGTAGCTGCCGCCGGAATGGCGGATCATAGCGGCACGGAGGTGCAGCAGGCCATTGTGCTGATGCAGGGTATCCGCAATACATCGCGGCGTATGGTGGATATCATTGGTGTGATTGAAGGCATTGCATTCCAGACGAATATCCTGGCGCTCAATGCTTCGGTCGAATCGGCCCGGGCGGGTGAGCAGGGGCGTGGTTTTGCCGTGGTTGCTGCCGAGGTGCGGACGCTGGCCCAACGCTCCGCTGATGCCGCCAAGGAAATCAAAACCCTGATCGGGTCTTCTCAACATGAGGTCGATGCCGGCAGCACATGCATCGAAGGCGTTGGCGTGGCCATGGATCGCGTGGTTGGCTCCATCCGGGAGGTTGCCAACCTGATCGTTGAAATCGATACGGCCAGCAGTGAACAGACACTGGGTATTTCCCAGGTCAACCAGGCTGTGGCCCAGATCGATGACATTACCCAGCAGAATGCTGCCCTGGTTGAACAGGCTGCGGCGGCGGCCGGCAACATGCGCGACCAGACGGGCATGCTTGCCCAGTCCGTCGCCGCGTTCAGGCTGTAGCGATATTCAGCGGCAGGCTTGTTATCGCAGGAAGGCGTCGTAGGCCGTGCGCATGATCAGCAGCGACACGACGCCGATGAAGATCCAGCGCACGAAGCCGGCACCATAGCGCAGTGCCATATAGGTGCCCAGGAAGCTGCCGACCAGGTTGGCGGCTGCCAGCGGCAGCATCAGGTGCCACCAGATATAGCCCTTGAAGCCGAGCAGGATGATGGTGGCCAGGTTGGTGGCAATGTTGAGCAGCTTGGCGTTGGCCGAGGCGTTGAGGAAATCGTAGCCAAGCAGCCGTACCAGGGCGAATACGAAAAAGCTGCCGGTGCCTGGGCCAAAGAAACCGTCGTAGAAACCGATCAGCAGGCCGATGGCGCAGCCCAGCACCAGGCTGCGGGCGGCCGACTGCAGGGGCTTGTGGACTTGTCCCATGTCCTTGCGGGCCAGCGTATAGAGCAGTACGGCCAGCAGGATGAAGGGCAGCAGCTTGCGCATGAAGTCGGCCGAGACCATGGTGACCACCCATGAGCCGAAGAGCGATCCCAGGAAGGCGGCGGTCAGTGCTGGCCACAGCGTGGGCCAGTCGAATTCGACGCGCCGTGCGTAGCGCCATGCCGAGAGTGCCGTTCCCCATATGGAGCCTGTCTTGTTGGTGCCGAACAGTGTGGCAGGGGCCGTGGTCGGGAAGACGGCGAAGAGGGCCGGTACCAGAATCAGTCCGCCGCCGCCCACGATGGCGTCGACGAAACCGGCAAACAGGGAAGCAACGGAAATGACGAGCCATTCCATGATGGCGTAATCCTTGGATGCCGCCAGCGTGGCATGGAGGGTGATACGGTGCGGGACGGGCCGGCCACCGTCACGGAAAGGGAAGGATTTTACTGCGTTTGTCGCCGCCGGGACGGACTTGCCGGGCAGGTGATCGACACTGCGTTCTTAACCTCAATCCTGGCAGGGAATAGTGTCAGGGGGGACGGGGCGCTCTGCTACACTTTTCCCCTTTTGGCATGTCGGAAAAGGATCATCATGGACGCTGCGGAGTGGCGCAATAAAAAGGGCTGTCTGTGGCTGATGCTGGGGGGCCTGGCCTTCATGGGGCTGGTGTTCGGCATCATCATCTATGTGATTTCCCGTCCTCAGACCGCCGAGGTCGAGGCGCAGGAGTGGCAGGCGATCCTGGTGTGTCGCCAGCAATTGTCGCGCCCCGATATCACGCCACAGCGCCGCGAGTTCCTGGGGGCCAGTTGCCGCGAGATGGAAAAACAATTCAGGTTCAAGTTCCCCAATGCAACACAATAGGATTACGCCTTCGCGTCGCGCCCTGGTGATTGCCATCGTGGTGGTGGTGATCGTGCTGACCGCCAGCAGCCTGTTTCTCTGGAAACGGACCGGCGTATCCAACCTGCGCGAGTTCAGTACCGAGCAGGTGGTGATTTTCGAGGGCGAGGGATTGAGCCTGCCTGCGGCCATCAGCGGGCCCGGCAATATCCGCATCGTGCATTTCTGGGATCCGGGTTGCCGCAGCTGCAACAAGGAAACCGATGCCCATCTCAATTACCTGATCGGCATGTACCGTTCGGCCGGCATCGATTTCTACAGTGTGCAGAAGCCGGGCACGACAGGCGAGCTGGCCCCGTTCCTGCAGGGCAAGCTGACACCGCTGGAGACGATCCAGGGGATCGAGACACTGCCTGCCAGTCCTGCCATGGCCATATGGGATCGTGACGGCAACCTGGCCTATGCCGGTCCCTATAGCGAGGGGCTGATCTGCAATTCCAGCAATAGCTTCGTGGAGCCGATCATCGATGCGCTGATTGCCGGGCGCAAGGTGACTCCCAAGGGGTTCCTGGCCGTGGGGTGCTATTGCCCCTGGGGAGAAGGGCGTATGGTCGGATCCTGAAAAGCATCGGGGCGGCCATATAGCCGCCCCGATGATATCGTCTGATGACATGTATCCGGCTCAGCCCAGCGGAACCTCGAGGGCTGCATTGATGGGCGCGACCAGATTGCCGACCTGGGAATCGACCGACATCATGATACTCAGCACCATCACCATGGCAATCGAGTAGACGAACAGCTTGCGGGCCCAGACCCGGTCGTCCGGCGCACGGTAGCCGGAGATCGCCAGCCAGAGCCAGTAGCTGCCACTGGCGGCCACCACCACGAAATAGCTCGTGCCGGCGTAGCCGCTGATGGCCAGCATCAGTGTGGCTGCCACGAATGCCGCAACGTAGAAGACGATATGGTGCTTGGCGGTGGAGACACCCTTGCGCACCGGCAGCACCGGGATCGAGGCGGCCTGGTAGTCGTTGAAGCGGAAAATCGCGATGGCGTAGGAGTGGGGCATCTGCCACAGGCTGAAGATCAGCAGCAGGATCGCCGCGCCGGCATCGAACTCGTTGGTCACCGCGCAGTAGCCGACCACGGGCGGCGTGGCACCTGACAGGCTGCCGATCAGCGTGCCGTAGGTCGAATGGCGCTTCATGTAGAGACTGTACACGCCCACGTAGATCAGGAATCCGATCAGTACCAGTACCACGGGCAACAGGCTGGCTGTAGCCAGGTACAGCACAGCCACACCGGCCACACCCAGGACACAGGCATAGATCAGTGCGTTGCGCGGCGACACCAGGCCGCGCACCAGTTCGCGATTGCGGGTGCGCGACATCAGGCCGTCGATATCGCGGTCGATGTAGTTGTTGAAGACGCACCCGGACGCAATCACCAGCGATACGCCGAGCGCGGTCCAGAACCCGAGTGCCAGGTCGATGTCACCCTTGGAGGCCAGGAAGAACCCGCCGGCAACCGAAATCAGGTTGCCGACGACGATGCCCGGCTTGATGAGCTTCAGATAGCGTTTAAGCATTGCATCCGCGCATGTGCGTTCAGTGAATCATCATGTTGTAGTGCATGTTCCAGATAATCCAGATCGAGAGCACGACAACGATGACGACAACGATGACGGTGAATATGAAACTCATCAGGTTCCAGCCGCTTTCCGAATGGCGGTTCATGTGCAGGAAGTACACCAGTTGAACCACGATCTGGATCACGGCGAACGCCACGATCAGCAACAGCGTGACAGGCTTGGGCAGCACACCGTACATCACCAGGCCAAACGGGATCAGCGTCAGGACCGCCGACAGGATGAAGCCGACAATATACGACTTGGTCGAGCCGTGGCTCTCGCCGGCGGGGGTGGTATGTTCGTGCGACATGATTACAGCACTCCCATCAGGTAGACAACAGTGAACACGCAGATCCAGACCACGTCCAGGAAGTGCCAGAAGATGCTCAGGCAGTTCAGGCGGGTCTGGTTCGAGGCGGTCAGGCCGCGGCTCGATACCTGATGAATCATGACGGCCATCCAGATCAGGCCGCTGAAAACGTGTGCGCCGTGGGTGCCGACCAGCGTGAAGAAGGCTGACAGGTAGGCGCTGCGGCTCGGGCCGTTGCCGTTCTCGATCAGATGATGGAACTCATACAGCTCCATGCTGATGAAGGTAGCCCCCAGCAGGAAAGTGACGCAAAGCCACTTGAGGACGCCGGAGCGATCGCCCCGGTGCATCGCCAGCATTGCGAAACCGTAGGTAATGCTCGAGAAGAGCAGCACGAAGGTTTCGGTCAGCACGAAGGGCAGTTGCTGGCCGAACAGCTCGGCGCTGGTCGGGCCGCCTGCGAAGGCGTTGCTCAGTACCGCGAAGACCGCGAAGATCGAGCCGAACAGGACGCAGTCCGACATCAGGTAGATCCAGAAACCGAAGACGGAGGTGGATCCCGAGTCGTGGTGCTCGTGGTCGTGGCCGTGCTCCTGCCCGGAGGCAGGAGTAGCGGCAGAGTGATGTAGGGTTTGGCTTGACATGTCTCTTACGCCTGGGTTGCTTGGGCTTGGATATGCTGGTTCTCGATACGCGCGACCTCATCGGACGGCACGTAATAGTCCACGTCCTGGTCATAGGTGCGTACGATGTAGGCCACGATCGCACCGACGAACGAGGCACCGACCAGCCACCAGATGTGCCAGATCAGGGCGAAGCACATCACGGTCAGCAGCATCGAGACCACGAACGGATTGCCCGTGTTGCGCGGCATGTGGATCGGTGCGTAGTGGCTGGGGGCTGGCGGCAGGCCACGCTGCTTGGCTTCGTAGAACGCATCGATGGAGTCCACCTTGGGCAGCACGGCGAAGTTGTAGAACGGCGGCGGCGAGGAGGTGGACCACTCCAGCGTGCGGCCGTTCCACGGATCGCCCGTGACGTCCATATTCTGCTTGCGGTCGCGAATGCTGACGTAGAGCTGCAGGATGAAGAAGCCGATGCCTGCCAGGATGAACAGTGCGCCCACCCAGGCCACGACCAGGTACGGGACCCAGGCTGGATTGTCGTAGCTGTTCAGGCGGCGGGTCATGCCCATGAAGCCGAGCATGTACAGCGGCATGAAGGCCATGTAGAAGCCGATGATCCAGCACCAGAAAGAGTAGCGGCCCAGGCGCTCATTGAGCTTGAAGCCGAATGCCTTGGGGAACCAGAAGGTGATGCCGGCCAGATAGCCGAACACAGCGCCGCCGATGATGGTGTTGTGGAAGTGGGCGACCAGGAACAGGCTGTTGTGCAGCAGGAAGTCGGCACCCGGCACAGCCAGCAGCACGCCAGTCATGCCGCCGATGGTGAAGGTGACCAGGAAGCCTATGGTCCAGAGCATGGGCGTCTTGAATTCGACGCGGCCCTGGTACATGGTGAACAGCCAGGTGAAGATCTTCACGCCGGTCGGGATGGCGATGATCATCGTCATGATGCCAAAGAAGGCGTTGACGTTGGCCCCCGAACCCATGGTGAAGAAGTGGTGCAGCCAGACGATGAATGACAGGATACCGATGGCCACGGTGGCGCCGACCATGGATTTGTAGCCGAACAGCTTCTTGCGGGCAAAGGTCGAGACGACTTCCGAGAACACACCGAAGGCCGGCAGCACCAGGATGTAGACCTCGGGGTGGCCCCAGGCCCAGAACAGGTTCACGTACATCATGGCGTTGCCGCCCATGCCAGCCGTGAAGAAATTCATGTCGAGGTAGCGGTCCAGCGTCAGCATGCCGAGCGCGACCGTCAGGATCGGGAAGGCGGCGATGATGATCACGCAGGTGACCAGTGTGGTCCAGGTGAAGATGGGCATCTTCATCAGGGTCATGCCCGGCGTGCGCATCTTGAGGATGGTCACGAACAGGTTGACACCGGTCAGCAGGGTGCCCAGGCCGGATAGCTGCAATGACCAGATGTAGTAGTCCATCCCGACACTGGGGCTGAGGTCGATTCCAGATAGTGGCGGATAGGCGACCCAACCCGCTTGGGCGAACTCACCCACGCCCAGCGACAGCATCACCAGGACGACACCGCCCACGAACAGCCAGAAGCTGAGCGCATTGAGGTAGGGGAACGCCACATCGCGTGCACCGATCTGCAGCGGCATGACGATGTTCATCAGGCCCGTCACCAGCGGCGTGGCGACGAAGAAGATCATGATGACGCCGTGCGCCGAGAATATCTGGTCATAGTGGTGCGGGGGCAGGAAGCCGTCGCTGCCGCCGTGGGCCAGCATCAGTTGCGTGCGCATCATGATGGCGTCGGCAAAGCCGCGCACCAGCATGATGATGGCCACGATGATGTACATGATCCCGATGCGTTTGTGGTCGACCGTGGTAAACCACTCCTTCCACAGCCAGGTCCATTTCTTGAAATAGGTGATGCCGCCGACGACGGCGATACCGCCCAGCACGATGGCGATCAGCGTAACGATGATGATCGGGTCGTGAAGGGGGATGGCATCCAGGGTTAGCTTGCCGAACATGGTTGATTACTCCTCCGTACCGGACTGGGGGGCGTCGCCGATGTCCAGGCGGTCCCGGGTGTTGGCACCCACGCCGATGAACTGGTCGATGACTTGCTTGAACAGGCCGGGCTGCACATTGCCGTAATAGGTCACGGGGTGGTCCTTGCTCGGCTGTGCGAGCTGCTTGTAGCCTTCGAAGTCCAGGCTTTGCTCGCTGGCCTTGACCTTCTGGACCCACTCTTCGAAACCGGCGTCGCTCAGGGCGTGCGCCTTGAATTTCATGCCCGAGAAGCCACTGCCGCTGTAGTTGCTGGAAATGCCATCGTAGACACCTGCTTCATTGGCGATCAGGTGCAGTTGGGTGCGCATTCCTGCCATGGCGTAGATCTGACCGCCCAGTTGGGGGATGAAGAACGAGTTCATCGGCCCGTTGGAGGTGATGTTGAAGGCAATCGGCGTGTTGTCCGGGAAGGCGATCTCGTTGACCGTGGCGATGCCTTGCTCAGGGTAGACGAACACCCACTTCCAGTCTGTCGCGATCACGTCGATGACGACGGGCTGGCGATCGGACTCGAGCGGCTTGAATGGGTCGAGCGCATGTGTGCTCTTCCAGACGATGATGGCCAGCGTGAAGATGATCAGCAGCGGGACGCCCCAGACCACGATCTCGACCTTGGTGGAGTGTGCCCAGTCAGGCGTGTATTTTGCATTCTTGTTGGATGCGCGGTATTTCCAGGCAAATACGAAGGTCAGCAAAATGGCTGGGATCACGACGATCAGCATCAGGCCGACGGCAGTAATGATCAGGTCGCGTTGGGCGATCCCGATCTCGCCTTTTGAATTGAAGAGCACCCAGTCCGAGCAGCCGCTCAGACCGGAAGCGATCAATAGCGCAAGTGCGCTTCGCCATAATGTCCGGCAGTGGTGTTTCATATGGAAAGATCCTGAGATATATAAACAATCGTTCGGAAACGCATTTGTTTTCATGCTCTTGCTGTGGCCGGCATGCATGCATGAATGTATGCAGCGACACGACATGCAAAAAGCCGCCATCAGGGATGAGCGGCGCGTGCAGGCACGACTATACAAAATATCGGCGGCTCATGAGAGGCACCGAAGTCACGACCCAATGTACGGAGAATGCAGGGATATGCCTTGGGCGGACTGGGGGACGCGTCGAACAGGAATGCCAGTCTGTGAAAAAAATCTTTTAAAACAAAGAGCTGCTTTGATCTAGATCAAATTTTTTTACAGACGGAAAAAGTGCGTAGAAGTCAATGATACACATCATCCAGCCTTTTTCTTGATATATTTTTTAGAAACCATATATTTCTATATATATCAGATGAGTGCTGCATGGGGGGTATCAGGACTGCCAGTGGCCGCTCAGAAGCAGTGGGGGCCTGGACTGGGCGCGCACCTGGGCGGAAACCGGCCAGGCATCCTGCCGCACGGACAGGCCGGCGTAGATGCAGTGTCCTTCGCCAGCCTGGAGCAGGCCGCCCGCTTCGATGCCTTCGCCGGCGCGAATGCTGCTGCCCGCCAGGATGTCGCCGCGCGCCAGTATGCCCCAGTGGGCATCGAGGTGGTCTGCGCAGCGGATATCCTGGCCAGCCATGATGCCGCGTCGGGCGTGGATGCCGGCACCGCCGATCACGTTGCCGCCGGCCTTGATGCTGCCATTGCATGACAGTGGGCCGCCGCTGTCGATATCTTCGCCGGCCTGCAGATTGCCTTCCGTCAGAAGTGCGCCGGCTACGCGTATGTCGCGGTGGGCCTTGATCTGTCCGCTGCAGTTCAGCGACTGGCCAATATCCAGGCTCCAGCCGGTATGCAGGTCGCCGGTGACATGCAGGCTGCCATCGCAGCGGATGCCGCCTTCGGCCCGGATGTCGCGGCCAGCGATGATGTTGCCTTGTGTGCGGATACTGCCCTGGGTATGGATTCCGCGGCCGGCTCGCACGATGGTGTCGACCTCGATGCCCTGGCGGATACGCAGTTCGCCGGCAAAGACGACGGCATTGGCTTCCAGGCTGTCGAGCGTGCGTACGGCGTCGATGGGGCCGAATTGGTCGAGCAGCCAGAGGGCGTCGTCGATGCGGTTTTCGGCGACGAGGTCGTCGAGCAATTGCTGGTATTCGCCCTGGCCGTTGCGATTGCGGATAAACCAGCGAAAGCCTGCGGCGCAGGGTTGCTTGGCCTTGACGAAGTTCTTGGTGAGTTGCATGGGGCTTCGGTGTCTCGTATGTGCGGGCACGGCAGCGGGGTCATGTCGTGTCGGATCGCTGCGGGCATGCGTTGCCTCGGCGCTGTGGCGTCGCGAAAGGGCAGGGCGCGGGTGTGATGCATCAGGGCTGGATGGTCTGATGCATCGTTGTCGGCATGGGGCGAAGGCGCGTGCGCGAACGATCAGCCCGGCTTGGCGCGGGCAACGAGAGAGCGAAAAGCCAGTTCCTGCAGGCTGAGCAGCCTGAAGCGGGTGTGGAGCACGACGCCGAAGGTAAAGCGTCCGCGTCCGGCGAAACGGTTTTGCAGAATGCGTCGCTGGTACGGAGTCCTGAGCGTGGGCATGGCGGGCGTCGGGTGTCGGGGAAGTCCGGCAAAGCGTCCGGCAGAAAAGCAACAAGGCGGCTGAAAGCCGCCTTGTGCGAGATAACCTGGTGGGCTGTGAGTGGCTCGAACACTCGACCTACGGATTAAGAGTCCGCTGCTCTACCAACTGAGCTAACAGCCCGATCTGCGTAGCTGCAATATGCGTTGCAGCTCGAGAAGGCGAAACTATACATGCTTTTTTAGCGCTGTGCAAATAATTTCGTCTTCTCTGCAAATTTTTATGCTTTCAGCCTCAATCCCGCAGTGCGATGACGGCCTCTATTTCCACGCGCATGCCAGAAGGCAGCGATACTGCACCGCTGGCGATGCGCGCATGCCGGCCCCGCTCTCCGAACAGATCGAGAAAGAGTGTGGAGGCACCGTCCAGCACTTTGGCGTGCGCCGTGAAGTTTGCATCGCAATGCACCAGGCCGGCCAGCCGCACGATGCGTTCGATGCGACCCAGGTCGCCTGCGCAGGCGTGTGCCGCCTGCGCCAGGACATTGAGGGCGCAGATGCTGGCCGCCTCCTGGCTGGAAGACAGGTCGGCACTGTCGGCAGGACCTGTATGGAGCAGTGTGCCGTTCAGGCGGGGACCTTGTCCTGCCACGAAAAGGAGATTGCCGTTGCGGACGTAGGGAACATAGGCCCCCTGGGGAATCGTGGCATCCGGCAGCGACAGCCCGAGTTCGGCCAGCCGCTGGCGCAGGCGTTCGTTCTCTGAAGGCTGGCTCATTTGATCTGCCTCCAGTCGCCCTGGTCACCCTTCCAGTTGATGGTGTGGCCGAGGGTGCGCAGTACGGTGGCGCGCAAGGTATGCACCAGGCCGACCCATTCATCGACATGGATGCCATCGACGGCGGGTTCCGGTGCCATGAACATGCCGTCCACGCCGCCATTGCCCACGCACAGTTCGATGCTGCGGCGTTCCAGTTCGGCATCATGGAATACGGTGGGGTTTTCGAGCAGGGCGGTCAGTGCGGCAATCAGGCCGGTGGCTCCCCAGTTCGATACGTTGGAGATGACCAGATGATCGGCGGCATTGGCCGCCGCTACGCCGCCGCGACCCGGAATGCCGCAGTCGCGGGCCTTGGGCGAGAAGGTGGGCAGGTCCTGGGCGATCACGCCCATGCCAAGCTCATTGCCACCATCACCGATGCCGATGGTGGGGATACCATGCTGCTTTGCCAGGTTGAACAGATAGTCGGCATCGCCCACCATGCCGTCCAGTGGGCGTCCGCCCAGGCCGTGATAGAGTCCGTTGGCGTTGGCACCTGGACGTTCGATGGAGATGACCAGGGCGGGCCGGCTGATTTCGATCAATTCGTGGGCTGCCGCATGGCAGCGCGTGTCGTCCTTCTCCAGCGAACGGATATAGACAGGCCGCAGGAAATCGATGCCGACGGCCTGTCCTGCGGCAGGCAGGTCGCGTGGTGAGAGGCCCGCGCCCATGCAGGTGGCGCGCATCATGGCATCCCAGTCATGGTCGATGGCGATGATGGAGTGAACGCCGAAGCCCAGGAACAGGGCGCGTGCCAGCAGGGCCGCACCGACCGGGCCATCGGTTTCGGGCACACCGCCACCCTCGGGAAAGCCGGTGATGATCAGCACGGGTCCTGGCTGGTCACGCAGGCGGGTGGCGATCACTTCCGCCGCGCCCATGCAGTTGAAGCCGGGCTGGCGTCGCTGCACGGCATCCCGGATATGGCGGATGGAGCCGACGCCGGTCAGGTCCAGGCTCATGAAGTCGTCGATGGTCTGTGCCACGCGCTGATAGGTGGCGCTGTCTTTGCTCAGCATGGTGAATTCCTCGTGTTGAAAATGGTGCAGCAAGGGGCGGGCTGCCCTCTGATGTTTGCAGGGGCGGAGTCAGGAGCCTCAGGGTTGCTGGATATAGGTTGCGAACTTGTCGGCATCGACATTGCCGCCGCTCAGGACGATGCCGATGGTCTTGTCGCGGATATCGAGCTTGCCGGCCAGCAGGGCGGCCAGTGGTGCGGCACCGCCCGGTTCGACGACCAGTCGCAGGTCTTCGTAGGCGATGCGGATGGCGTGGCGCACATCCTCGTCGCTGACGGTCAGCGCGCCCGCCAGCAGCATCTGGTTGATGGGGAAGGTGATTTCGCCAGGGGATTGCACTTGCAGTGCGTCGCAGATTGACTGGCGGCCCGCCGGATTGCCGACGCGCGTCCCGCCGGCCAGGGAGCGTGCCGTGTCGTCGAATTGCTCGGGCTCGACGCACCAGACTGCGGTGTTGGGCGAAAGTGCGTGGATGGCAGTGGCAAAACCGGCGGCCAGGCCGCCGCCACTGCAACTGACCAGTGCTGCATCAAGCGTGGCCTCCAGTGCCGTGGCCTGCTGTATCAGTTCGATGCCCAGTGTGCCCTGGCCGGCGATGACATGCGGATCGTCGTAGGGGGGCACGATGACTGCGCCGGTGCGCTCGGCGATTTCGGTGCCGATGGCTTCGCGGTTTTCGGTTTTGCGGTCGTACAGGCGCACAGTGGCACCGAGCTTGCGGGCCCCCTCGATCTTGGCGACGGGAGCATCGGAAGGCATGAGGATCGTGGCCTGGATGCCCAGCCGGGCACCGACCGAGGAGACGGCCAGCGCATGGTTGCCGGATGACCAGGCAACGATGCCGGCTTCGCGCTGGGCGGGCGTGAACTGGACGACGCGGTTGTAGGCACCACGAAACTTGAACGATCCGGTGTGCTGCAGGACTTCGGGCTTGATCAGGACGCGGGCACCCAGGCGTTCGTTGAGTGCAACGTTTTCGATCAGTGAGGTATGCACCACACGGTTGCGCAGGCGTTGCGCAGCAGCCTCGACATCGGCAAAGGAAACGCTGGGGGCGTGTGTCGTTGTGTTCATGAGTATGCTTTCCGAAAAGAATGATGAGGAGAAAAGGAGGGGCGCGTGGCGGAGCAGGCCTCGCCGGCCGTGTTGCTGCCGGCGAGGCCGGTGATCAGCCCGAGAGCACACGGGGCAGGAACAGGGCCAGATCCGGAAAGGCCACCATCAGGCCGATCACCACCAGCAGGGCTGCCACGAAGGGCAGTGCGCCGATGATGACGTCACTCATGGGGCCCGATTTGCGCAGGCCTTGCACCACGAACAGGTTCAGGCCGACCGGCGGGGTGATCAGGGCCGTTTCGATCAGCAGCACGACCAGGATGCCGAACCAGATCGGGTCGTAGCCCAGTGCGATCACGATGGGGGTGACGATGGGGACGCTGGCGACCATCAGCGACAGGGTTTCCATGAACAGGCCCACCACCAGGTAGAACAGGATGATGAACAGCAACATCACTTCAGGTGCCACATCCATGTTCTGCACGAATGAAGCCACGGCACGGGTGACGCCGATGGAGCCCATGATGAAGTTCAGGAAATAGGCCCCGATGATGATGGCCAGCATCATGCCGGTCGTCAGGATGGTGCCCATCAGCGCCTGTTTCAGCATGGCCCAGGAGAGCCGCCCGGTCAGCGCGATGATCAGCATGGCACCCGTCACGCCCAGCGCGGCGGCCTCGGTCGGCGTGGCCAGCCCGGCGTAGATGAAGCCGACCACCAGCAGGAAGATGCCCAGCGGGAAGACCAGATCCTTGAGCGCGGCAAAGCGTTCGCGCCAGGTGGCATGCAGGCGCGCACCCCCCAGGGAAGGCTTGACCGCGCAGACGATCAGGATGGTCAGCGAGAACATCGCGGCCAGCAGGATACCGGGCACCAGCGCCGCCAGGTACAGCGCCGGGATCGACGAGTTGGTGAGGGCACCGTAGATCACCAGGTTGATGCTGGGCGGGATCAGGATGCCCAGGGTGCCGCCGGCAGCGATACTGCCCAGGAAGAGCTTCTCGTTGTAGCCGTATTTGCGGATCTGCGGGATGGCGACCGTACCGACCGTGGCTGCTGTCGCCACGCTGGAGCCGCTGGTGGCGGAGAAGGCGGCCGATGTGCCGATGTTGGAATGCATCAGCCCACCGGGCAGCCATGACAGCCACTTGGCCATGGCACCATACATGCCTTCGCCGATTCCCGAGCGCAGCAGCAGTTCACCCAGCAGCACGAAGAACGGGATCGATACCAGCAGTGGGTCATTGCCTGCGTTCCAGGCGATCTGGCCGATGCCCTGCAGGATGGGAAAGGGTGAGTAGGCTTCGGCCAGGGCGACGCCAAGCAGCCCGAGCACGGCAGCCACGGGGATGGAGAGCGCCAGCAGGACCAGCAGTCCGAGTGCGACGTTTGCAATCATGGTGATTCCTTTGCGTGGCGGGCCTGGCCGTCGCGGCTTGCCGCGTCCTCCAGTTCCTCGTGCACTTCTTCCAGCGTGCTGCGGTTCGAGATCAACTGGCGTGCGCCGTTCCAGTCACGTCGCAGCAGCCTGCCGAGTGCCTTGCAGAGCAGGATGGCGGCGATCAGGCAGAACAGCGCGAGCCCGGCCAGCCACAGGATCTGTGGGATGGCCAGCGGGGTGCCCAGCGGTGTCATCGACTTGGCATTGATGGTCAGGCTGCGATCGACCATGACCCAGCCATAGCGCAGCACCAGGCCGAAGAACGCCAGCATGGCCACGATCGACAGGACATCGAGTGTGAGCTGGACCGGTCGGGGCAGGATGGCATAGAGCGAATCGATGCGGATATGGCGGCGTGCCAGCAGCGTGGCCGACAGCGCCCAGGTGCTGGTGATCGCCAGGGCGTAGCCCGACAGTTCGTCGGCACCGTTGAAGCTCATGCCGAACAGGTTGCGGGCCATGATTTCCAGGGTGATGACGATGCTGGCAGCCAGGATCAGCAACCCGCAGGCCAGCGCGGCGGCATCACCTGCCTTGCCGCACAGGCGCATCAGGGGGGAGTGGTTGTCCATTTACCTGGCCTCGGCAGTGAGTCCCAGTTCCCGACCGACGGTGGCGTTCCATTCGTCGGTGCAGTCCTTGCCGCAGCGCTTGGCCCAGCCCGGCAGGACATGGTTCTGCAGGATATCGAGGCGGCGCTGGTTGTCGGTTTCGGACAGGGGGGTCAGCGTCATGCGTCCGGTGTGGCTGTCCGTGCAGTCCTGGCCGGTGGAGCAGCGCATGGCCTGCTCATCGCCGGCGGCTGCCATTTCGGCCAGCCGGGTTTCCATCTGGTGATATTGATCCTGCAGGAATACTTGTGCCTCGGACGGCAGGGCATTCCAGGCATCGAGGTTGGCACCCCAGAACATGGTGCTCCAGCCCGAGTTCAGCGGATACAGGGTTTTGGTGACGTCATACCATTTGGCCCGATAGCCCGAGATGGCACCGGTCACGCCACAGTCGGCCACGCCGCGCTGCAATGCCGGGACGGCTTCCACGAACGGGATTGTGACGCTGGAGCCCTGCACCCCGTTGACCAGATCGGTCAGCGAGGCGTTGAAGACGCGGATTTTCTTGCCCTTGAGCGAGTCGATGTCGTTGATCTGGTCGCGGCACCAGAAGACCTGCGCGCTCATCGGTGCCAGCCCGAGCAGTTTGACGTTGAAGCGTTCGGCCATGACACGCTCGAGCACAGGGCGGTAGGCGTCGATGGCTCGCATGGCTGTCGGTACGTCCAGTGTCAGGCCGGCCAGGTCGACGGCCTCGAAGCGCGGGTCGTCGCCTGCCATGTAGCTGATGGCCTGGGAGGCGAACTGGATGGCACCATTCTGCAGGAAGGAGAGGATTTCGGGGCCCTTGAGGCCGGCGACATCGTGCGGCAGGGCTTCGATGGTGATCTGTCCCCCGGAGGCCGCAGGAATCTGTTT
This sequence comes from Corticimicrobacter sp., assembly GCF_040137905.1. NCBI lineage: Bacteria > Pseudomonadati > Pseudomonadota > Betaproteobacteria > Burkholderiales > Alcaligenaceae > Corticimicrobacter > Corticimicrobacter sp. Next base: position 331 of record NZ_JBEFDG010000002.1, on the reverse strand, counting down.
GGCGTACCAGTCCTGTTCGAGGTCGGTCCAGAGGTTGAAGGTGCTGTTGGCACCGATGGCGCGCAACTGCAGTTCGGGCAGGGCTGCATCCTGGGCCTGGGCCTGGCCCAGTGACAATGCGGTGCCGAGCGCCAGCGCGTAACCGAGTTTCTTCATGGCAATCTCCTGTCAGGGCGGCACCGGCAAGGTCCGGGTGCCTGTTGCGTAAGGGGTGAGGAGATTGTCTGATCAGGATTTTTTTAAGACAAAGCGTGGTTTTTTATCGGGCTGATCCTTTTTTTTGATATGTCGTCAGAAAGGGCATGACCACGGCGCTGGCGAGCCAGCCCGT
>NZ_JBEFDG010000001.1:0-11981 GCF_040137905.1 Corticimicrobacter sp. | reverse complement strand
TCTGGAGCATTACGGTGGACGTGCGCAAGCAATACATCACGCCACTGCCCACCTTCCTGACGCTCGAAGATGCATTCCGCTATCGCTTCAAGCAGGTGTTGGGTCATCTGGATGAAACCGAAGGGCAGGAGAGCGGCTCATGATGCCTTTCATCCGTGCGATTTCGGGACGTTTTTGCAACTCATTTTTGTTTAGGTTGCGGTTTGACGAGCGTGGTGGTGCGGCTGTCGAGACGGCCTTGTTGCTGCCGCTCATCATTGCAGGCGGCTTGCTGTGCGTGGACCTGTTCAAGGTCGGCATCGAGCGCACGCGCATGGAGCAACTGGCCGGATCTGCCGCCATCACGCTGTCGGTACAGCAGAAGCTGGGCAAGGCGGGTCTGGATGGCCTGTACGACACCCTGTTCAACGTGGAAGGACTGAAGGATGTGCGAGGCCGCCACCAGATGCTGGTCAGCAACGTGACCATGCCGTCGCGCCGTATCTGGTGGAGCCTGAGTCGGGGTGGCGATGGAGTCTGCGCGGAAACTGCGCGGGAAGGGACCTATGAGGGCACGCTGCCCGTGGATGCCGAACTGGATGGCAATGGTGATCCCGAGAACGACACACACTCGCTGATCGTGGTGCGGCTGTGCCGCACGGTAGACGATATTTCGATGGAGCATCTGGCGCTGCCGGACAGGCTGGCCGTGGTGTCGGTGAATCGTGCTCTGGCGACCAGTGTGGATCTCGATGAGGTGCTGCTGGCCGAGGCAGTGGGTGCGATCGTGCAGGAAGAGAGGGAATAGAGACATGTCGCGGTTCAGCAAAATGGCCGGGTACCTGGGGAAAGCATGGATGTCGGTGCGAGCGTTCGGCCATGACGAGCGCGGCGGCATGGCACCCTTTATGGTGTTGGGGATCGCCGGTGTGATGGTTGCCGGGGCCTATGCGTTCGATGCCACGCGCATGACGACCGGCGCGGCGCAGTTGAAGCGGGCGACCGATGCTGCGGCGATGGCTGTGGCCGTGGATGGCATGGGTGATCCTGACATGAGTGCCCCGCGGCTCAATGCACTGGCCGAAGAGTATGTGCGGGCCAACCTGGGCATGGATTCGGTCGTGTCCAGCCAGTTGGGTGATATTCGTGTAGAGGTGGGGCGCAAGGAACCCGGCCGGACCTACAAGGTGCTGGCCGAGTTGCAGCCGGTATCGGTGTTGCTGGGAGCCGGGAGTGGCCCGGTCGAAGTGCATTCAACAGCCTATGCGGAGAATCCCAAGACCGAGGTTGCGATTATCCTGCCTTCCGAGGGGGATTTCACCATTTCGGCCGCAGAGCGTACGGCGCTGGCAGAGATCGCCAGCGACTTTGTCGATGATCTGTTTGGTGGTTCATCGGCAGATACGCGTGCCAATCTACGGGTCGCCGTCGTGCCGCATGGCGACGGCGTCAACGTGACACCGCAGGGCCAGAATCGCATCAGCCGACTGCGCCAATGGGTACCGCCCAATATCGTATCCAGGCCGGTGGACTTTCTGGATCGAACCTTCCCATGGAACAGCAGTACGCCGCGCGTGACCAACCACGCGGCTCCCCTGATGCCCGATACCCGAACAGACCGGCTTTGCCTGACCGACAGAAGGCAGACCGAGTCTCGCTATTGGTGGCGTGGTCCGGCTGCGCAGGCGTTTACGGTCAACTACCGACTGGACCAGACCAACGAATGGCAGTACCAGTACCGGATACATGTCTACAGTAATAACAACAGTGATTTCTTCCAATACATCGTCGACGATCTGGCCTGCCCCCGGGCCCGTTTCCTGCCGCTCGATGAGTCGCGCAGCAAGATCAAGGAAAGCATCTGGGCGAACGCGGAGCATCCCAGTTTCAACCAACGCTACAGCCCAGGCCTGATCTGGGCGGGGCGTGCGCTGTCGCCCGATATGCGGGGTGCGGCTGGCTGGGGCGATCCCGTCTATCCGCTCGACTTCGAGACCGACAACAGCGACAACCGCAAATATATCGTCATGTTTGCCAAGTTGATCGGTGACTGGTTCCTCGATCCGTATGGCAACTCCGGCTCTGGTCAGAACACCCGCAGCGCCTTTGAGGGGCTGTGTCGCGAATACGTCGACGTGGGGATCAAGACCTATTTCCTGGGCTTGAGCACGGTCGAACCCGATCATCACATGATGTCGGCCTTTGGGCAGGTGGTGGCACCTGGCATGAAGATTTGTACCGATGGTGACAAGCGCTACAGCTATGTGATGGGCAGCGTTTTCAATGCCGGCAGTGTCAGGACGGATTTTCGCAACCGGCTCAAGGCCATTGCCGAAGAAATACAGAAAAGCAGTAGCGGCGTACGTTTAATTGAATGAGTCCTGGCCGGGCCGGTATTTGAGCGGCCTGCTGGACGGTATTCGTATAACTTTGTGAGGTTTTCATGGCTCGAACGACGATGAAAATGGGGCGCAGCAGCCTATTGCAGCTTGCTTTGGAGGCACGCATGATGTTCGATGCGGCCGCCGTGGCAACGGCGGTGGAGGTGGCTGATGCAACGGATACCGCCCAGGCGGATGTTGCGGTAGCAGCCGATGCGGTTGAGAAGCCCATGATCGGTGCCGAGCCCGGGGCCATGAGCCTGGTCGAGCGGATCGAGATATCCAGCCCGGATGTGTCGTGGGAAAGCCTCTTCAAAGGGATCAAAGACATCGTGCGCGTCGATGGACAGATCTACGTAGTCACTGTGACAGAGACTTATGACTATGACCCGGAAACCGATACAAGTATCACGATCCTGAATGGCAAGCTGCATATGCTGCAGCCAGATGGTTCGGGTGATCTGGCCAGAGCGTGGAGCGTCGGCAATGATGCCATAGCGGCATTGGCCGGAGCCGAGCAGATCCAGGCATCCGCCGATGGCAGCATGCTGTTCGTGACGGGTAGCCAGGGTACGGCACTCTTTGCTCGTGATGCGACTACAGGTGTCCTGACATCCATGGGAACGCTGGCAAACAATCCGGATGATGGTTCATACGGTACGATCAGCCAGGTCGTGCAGCACGGCCAGAACCGTCTCTATGCCACCTCCGACGATGGCAGCCTGCTGGTTTTCGAGCGGAATTCCGACAGCTCCGCCTGGCGCGTGGCCCATCAATATTCCGATGCGGGCGAAACCGGTATCCAGCTGGATGGTGCCAATGCGCTGATCCGCTCGAACGATGGCAATTACCTGTTTGTCGGCACATCCGGCGGCAATACGCTGGCCAGCGTGTTCCGGATCGGTACGGATGGCCAGTTGACGTTTGTGGCTGCAGCACAGGGACTTGACCATGGTGCTGATTCCCAATACTTCACCTCCACCCTGACGCTGTCTCCGGATGGCACCAGACTGTATGCGTTCGATAGCGGCAACAACGTGTTGCGTGCATTGTCCATCAATGCCACGACCGGCGTGCTCTCCGAGTTGGGCACGACCACGGTGGGCAGCAGGCAAAGTGGCATCATCGACCTGATTGCCACGACTGATGGGTCTGCATTGATCGCCCTTCGTGACAACGGCGTGGATCTGTATGTCATTGGCGGCGACGGCATTCCCACCATGAAGCGGACTTATGACGTACTGGGTGAGGGGCTGCGGTCATTGCGCGGTGCCACGTTGAGCGAAGATGGCACTCAGCTGTATCTGGCCAAGGGCGATGAGTACAGCGAGAAACTGCTGCTTGTGCAATTGAAGCCCGAGGATATCCAGTATCGCGAAGGGACAGCTCCAGTGGCGCTGCTGCCGGGAGGGACGCTGGCAGATCCTCAACTGGATGCCGCCGATAACTACCGCAATGCCAGTATTGCCGTCGAGCGCACGGATAGTGGTAAGGGCACCCATGATGCCTTCAGTTTCAAGACTGGAGATGGCTGGACATTCAATACAACCAACAACACTGTATTGCTCAATGGGGTCCAGGTGGCTTCGTTTACGGTGTCGGGCGGCGTGTTGACGATGACGTTCACCGCTGATATCAGCCGTCAGGATGCACAAAATGCCCTGCGCCGCATCGTCTACGAAAACCGCAGCAATGATCCAACCAAGGATGGTAGTGCTGCCAATTTCAAGTTCACGTTGAACGATGGTAGCCAGAACCTGGCCGAATTGTCGCTCGACGTTGCGTTGCAGGGGGTCAACAACCCACCTGTCGTCAGCACAGATGCCGTCCAGACCGATTTCTATGCCGAGGGTGAGCCGGTCAAGCTGTTCGAGAATACGCAGATCGATACGGTCGAAGCCGGCCAGACAATCTGGCAAATCATCCTGAAGATAGACGCCATTGATGAAAAGGGGGTCCTGATCGTCGATGGCGGGGGCAAGATTCCCATGGACAAGGCAACCAGCGGTACTGCCACGACCGGCACCGGTCGGACGTACATGGTGACCCTGGACAGAGCCGCAGGCACGACGACTGTGATCGTCTATGTGACAGGCAGCTCCGCCGAAGCAGCTGCGCAGGTCGTGAATGGGCTGGCCTACAGCAATGGCGGGGACAACCCGAGCGGTGATCGTACCTTCACGTTAAGGATCAAGGATAACGGCGGCTTCGAGACGGATGCCGATGGCAAGAATCTGAAGAACGATGAAGGAGAAGCAGCCAGCAAGGCGGTCGTGACCCTGAATGCAGCACAGGGAACGAATACAGCTCCAGTTCTGGACAATGGGGCTGACGTCAATTACCGGGAACAGGCTGCCCCCGTCTTGCTTGCCCCGGGCGCGACCCTGCAAGACACCCAGATGGATGCCTTTAATGGAGGGCTGGGTAATTATGACGGCGCGGTGCTGACGATCCGACTGGGTGAGGGCAAGAGTACAACGGATGCGCTCGGCTTCCAGGCAGGCCATGATCTGTCCGTGAATGGCAATACGCTGCTGAAGGCGGGCAAGGCGATCGGTACGGTGACCAACCAGGACGGTGTGCTGACGATCCGTTTCAGCGATGGTGCAGGGGTAAAACCGACTTCGGTCGATGTGCAGAATACGCTGCGGCAGATTACCTATGCCAACAGCAGTGACGTGCCGGCCGCCAGCGTGGCAGTGGCAATCACGCTGGCCGACCAGCGTGGCCTGGTCTCTGAGGTGCTGGCCCTGTCGATCCAGATCGAGGCCGTCAATGACAAACCGGTGATGGTGGTCGATCCTGTGCTGTCGCTGGGTGACTTGAGCAGCCTGCAGGTACTGGATGGCCTGGATGGTTTTTCGAAGCCTGTATTCAGTACGGTGTCGACGGCAGGAGACCGTGTCTATGTCGTTGATGACAAGGGGGCGATTGCCCTGTTCAGCCGCAATCTGGACTCAGGGCGGTTGACGCATGTCGAGACCTTTGCCGCGAAGGAAACGATCAAGCAACTGATGCTGTCCGGGGATGGCAGCAGTGTGTATGCGCTGGCGGGCAGTGGCAATGCGATTCTGCGTTTTTCGAGCGATGCCGATGGCAGCCTGACCTATCAGGAAACCTACAAGGAATATATCGGCAATTATTCCTTATACGACATGGTGGGGATGACCCTGTCGGAAGATGGCCGGAACCTTTATGTGATCAATCGCTATGGCATGCTGATCGTCAATCGGGATGAGCAAAGCGGTGTCCTGGAATGGGTAGGACAGCTTGATGGGAGTATGTGGAGTTCCCCGTATCTGTGGAGTCCGACCGAGGTTGTCAGCAAAGGCGATCTGGTCTACGTGGTGACGAGTCCATCAGGGTCAGGCAAGCCGGCCCTGATTGTTTACCAGCGCGATGCCGAAGGGGGCATTTCCCTGCTTACCTATGCCGCCCACACCGAAACCGATGCGGCAGGCAAAGCGTTGTCCCTGGGGGGGGTGAAGCATCTTTCAGTCAGTGCCGATGGTCGGACCATCCTGATTACCAGCGACCGGCAGATCGATGCCTTCAGTCTGGACATCGAGAAAGGAGCGCTGACGCATCAACATACGCTGGCTGTCGATGCGGATGTCAGGGATATTGCACTGACAGACCATGGCAGGGCGCTGTTCGTGACGCTGGCCGATGGCTCGTTCAAGCGCTACGCGGTAGAGAATGGTGGCCTGTCTGATTCGCTGACTGATCTGGGCAACGTTGGCCATATCCTGCCGATCAAGGATGGCGGTATCGTCGTCGTGGGGGACAAGCTGCATGTACTACGTGCGCCGGATGTCCCGGCACCTGTCTATACAACGGGCGGGGAGCCCATCGCTGTCTTCCCTGCGCTGCGTATCTCTGATGTCGAGCTGGATGCCGCGGGTAATGGCCAGGGTAACTATGCCGGTGCCTTCCTCAAGGTGACGGGCGATGCCGGCAGTCTGTTCAGTTTTGCCGGCAAGGATGGCTATGAACTGGTCGGCAACGAGATCAGGCTGGACGGCAAGGTGATTGCGATCTTCGAGCAGGTGGGGGATACGCTGGAGGTCCGTTTCGGCGATGCCGTGACCACCGCGCAGGCCAATGCCGTATTGCGGCAGATCGATTATGCCTGGCAGGGCACCGAGACATCAGGTTCGGTGGTGTTGCGCGTCCAGTTCAATGATAGCGACCTATTCACCGAGCTGGAAGTTTCGGTTGCCATCAATGCCGTGCCACTGCCGGGCACGGATGATTACGCGTTGCCGACGCGCATCGTCGGTCGTGACTATCCTCCGATCGTATTGCCCGAATCGCTGTTCAATGATGCGGATGGCGACCGGCTGGCATGGGAGATCGACAATCTGCCTCCAGGTGTGACGTTCGATCCTGATACCCGGACATTGTCCGGGATGCCTGGTGCACCGTGGAGCGGGGTGCTGCGGGTCACGGTAACCGACAAGGGCAATATGTCGGCAACGCGGGACTTTGCCTGGGCTATCGAGGCAAATGCCGAGCCTGTGCCGGTTGCCGGGACGGTGAATGTGCCTCCGGTCGCAGTGGGGGCAGCTTTCGACTATGCCTTGCCTGCGGTATCCGAGCTGTTCTCGGATGCCAACAACGATGCCCTGAAGCTGGATGTGGAAGGGCTGCCTGCCGGTCTGTCGTTTGATCCCGCGACTGGCAGGATCGTCGGCGTGCTGTCCGTAGCCGGCCGGTTCGAATTCGTTCTCAAGGTCACGGATCCGAGCGGAGCATCGGCGTCGCGCACAGTCAGCCTGGATGTGGCGAATGTACCGCCCGTGGTGACGGTGGTGCCAGGCAGCAATCTGGAGTACATCGAGAATGGTAGCGCGGTGGTCGTGTTTGATGATGTTGCGATCGATGTTCGCGGTGCCTCTGAAACCGTCACACAGATCGTCCTGCGCCTGGACAATGTCGTGGACATTGGGCATGAAACGCTGGTCATCGACGGCACGACCATCGTGCTGCGCGCCGGGGCTTCGGGGCAGACGGCAGGTGGGCATGCGTATGCCATCTTGCAGGATGGCACCAGCCTGCGTCTGACGCTGACGGCTGCAGCATCCGGCTTGCCGGCGGCACAGGCCGAAGGGCTGTTGGAAGGGATTCGTTATGCCAGCACCAGTGACAACCCGAGCGTGGGCCAGCCCCGCGTGATTGCCCTGGTGTCCGTGCGTGACAGTGGTAGTACGGCTGGTGGTGGTTCGGATACGGTGCAACTGTCCGGGGTCGAGTCCTCGATCACGCTGGTGGCGGTCAATGATGCGCCGCAGGCCAGCGGGCAACTGAGCGGTGTGCAGGCAGATGTCCAGCAGGGGTTCTCGTATACGTTGCCAGAAAGCCTGTTTTCCGACCCGGAAGGCGACGCTTTCAGCCTGACTGTGACGGGCTTGCCGGCCGGACTGACATTCGATGCCGCGACCGGCACGATCTCGGGTACGCCAGCCGCCACAGCGATTGGCAGCCATGCCGTGGTCATCACGGCGACTGACATACACGGTGCCAGCAGCAGTGTGACGCTTGCCTTGCAGGTTAATAGCCCGATGGATGGCGCGACTCTGTCCCAGCTTCAGCCGGACAATGCCCTGTCGCGTGATGTCTCGACTTCATCCGGTTCGTTGACGTCGCCCTATGCCGGCATCTGGCAGACCGACACTGCCCAGCGTCACCAGATCCTGGCAGAGGCCTGGGCCGGGGTGCCCGGCATCGGCGGTCGACCGCTGGGTTATTCGTCGTTGACCATGGCGGGCCTGTCTGCCGATCCGGGGTTGCGCGGCCTGCCTTTCTACCTGACCGATACGCCGCGCTCCGAGTGGGAGCGCGAACTGGAACAGCGTCGAACCGAGCGTCCGGCAGCGACCAGCCTGGCCGACCATGGTGGTGGCACGTTGCATGCGACCCGTGAGGCTGTGCGTGGTACGGCACAGTGGGATGCGATCCAGGGCCACTACCAGTACCAGTTGCCCGATGGCCTGTTCTCCGGCCGTCAGGCCGTGGAATCCGTGGTGCTGGTGCAGGCCGATGGCAGCCCGTTGCCGGAGGGAATCCGTCTGGACGCGCGTACCGGCCGGATCATCGCAATCGGCAGCAGCGGCCAATGGGAACTGGTGCTGGTGGCGCAGACTCAGGATGGCCGTGCCGTGCAGGTGCCGGTCGTGCTGAACGTGCCGGAATCGGCTGCCGATGTTGCCGCAACGGGCCGTCAGGAGGCTGTGGTCGCACTGACCGAGGACCAGCAGCCAGGGGCCAAGGTGGCGGTCAGCGACCAGATCCGGATGCAGGCTGCGCCCAGCCTCGTACAGGATGCCCAGCGCCTGCTTGGCCTGCTGGGAGCCGAGCCGCAACAGGAAGAACGGCCCGCAGGCGAACGGGCTGCTGCATAACGATCATGTGCCGCAACCATGTCGCAGCAAGGGGTTCGCTCCTGCTGGCTGCGGCATGGCGCGCGGTTGCCATTTGGGATTTTGAAAGAAGGAAGAACAGACGTGTCCAACAAGCATCACAATGACAAGACCTCGGTCGCTCGCCAGCGCTTCGTGCGCCTGGGCAGCCTGACCATCCTCGCTGCCGCACTGGCCGGTTGCGCCATTACCCCGCAGCCGCTGGCCGAGGAAGAGCAGTTCGTGCTGGCCCTGGCCGATCGCGAAGCCATGTACGCACAACAGGAGCCGGTTACACAGGCAATCACGCTGGAAGAGGCCATCGCCCGTGCCGTCAAGTACAACCTGCAGCATCGCCTGATGCTGATGGAACGTGCGCTGGAAGACAATCTGGCTGACGTGCAGGGTCTCGATATGCTGCCCAAGCTGACGGCACGCGCCGGCCTGAAAACGCGTGACAACACTTACGCTTCGTCGAGCTATTCGGTGGAAAGCGGGCGCGAGTCGCTGGAGCCCTCTACCAGCCAGGAAAAAAGCCTGCACAACGCCGACCTGCAACTGTCCTGGAATGTGCTTGACTTCGGCCTGAGCTATTTCGGTGCCAAGGCCCAGGCCAACAAGATTCTGGCGTCCGAAGAGCGCCGCCGCCGTGTCGTGGCGGACATCATTCGCGAGGTGCGGACAGCGTACTGGAATGCCGTGACCGCCGAACGCCTCAAGAATGAAGTGTCCTCCATCCTGGGTGAGGCGCGCACGGCGCTGTCGCAGGCGCGCGAGACTGAGCGCCAGCGTCTGCTGGCACCGATCAATGCGCTCAAGTACCAACGTGACCTGCTGGGCATGGTGCGTCAGGTCGAGGCGCTGGAGAGCGACCTGGCATTGGCCAAGTCGCGCCTGGCTTCGCTGATGAATCTGCCGCCGGCATCGCAATATGATCTGGTGGTGCCTGCGGCCGCCAGTCTCGAAGTGCCACGCCTGGCCTATGGCCTTGAGGACCTTGAAACCTTGTCGATGGTGCGCCGTCCCGAGATCCGCGAAGAGGCCTACCTGGCTCGCAACGCCGTGCTGGAAACACGCATGTCGCTGCTGCGGCTGTTGCCGGGTGTATCGCTGTTCGGTGGCCTGAACTACGACAGCAACAAGTATCTGGTCAACAACAACTGGGCGGATGCCGGCATGCAGGTCAGCTGGAATCTGTTCAATGTCCTGTCGTGGCCGGCTATCAGCAAGGCCGGAGATACCCGCGAGGCGGTTGCGCAATTGCGTCGCCAGGCACTGCGCATGGCCGTGCTGACCCAGGTGAATGTGTCGTATCTGGAATTCCAGCGTGCCGCCAGCGTGTTCGAACGCTCGAAAGAGCTGGATCGCATCCAGCGGGCCATTCTGCAGCAGACCGAAGGTGCCCTGCGCAGTGATGCCCAGACCGTTCTTGAAACCATACGCACGCGAGTGGAAACCGTGCTGGCCACTCGGGCCCGTGATCTGAGCTATGCGGATCTGCAGAATGCCATGAGTGCCATCCACCAGGCGGCCGGCATCGATCCGTTGCCACAGACTGTGGCCGATGACAGCGTGGCCGGTCTGGCGGCGGCGGTGGCCGACAGCAGTCGCGTCATTGATATGGGGGGCCTGCAGGTGCCACGCCTGATGGCCGAGTCCAGCCTGATCCAGCAGACCGTGCCGGTCGAGGCCGCAACACCTGTGGCGCAGACCGCACAGGCTGTTGCAGCAGCACCGGTTGCCACGTCGGTTGCGCAGCAGCCGGCGTTGCGGCCGGTGGCGGTGTCGATGTGGTCCAGCACCGGCTCCCTGGTCAGCGGTCAGGCAGCTCTGGATCAGGCCGAGACGCAGCGTCAGGCGGCCCTGGCGGCCGAGGCCGAGGCGCGTCAGGAGCGGATGCGGCGGGATATTTATGCGCGCTGAGTATGCTCATTTTGCCCGCCATGTGACTGCCCCTACGGGCAGTTCACCGAGCCACGGACTGCTGCGGCATATCCTACCGCTGCTGACGGCTCTGGCACTGATCGGCATGGCCGAAACGATACAGGCCCAGGAAGCGCAGGTCGTCCGTGCCCAGGTCACGGCGGCCCGGCAGGCCGTGCTGTCCAGCGAGCTGGCGGGCAAGTTGCTCAAACTCCCGTTCCGGGAGGGCGATAGCTTCAAGGCCGGGGACGTGCTGGCCGAGTTCGATTGCTCGCTGCACCGGGCTCGGCTGAGCCGTTCGGCGGCAGCCGAGTCGTCGGCACGCCAGCAACTGAATGTGGCCAACCGGCTTGATGCACTTGATTCCATCAGCGTGTCGGACCTTGCGCAGGCCCGTTCGGCCGTGTCGGTCGGGCAGGCCGAAAGTGCAGTGGATCGTGCCATGGTGCAGCGCTGCACCATCAAGGCACCCTTTGCCGGGCGCGTGGGGGAAACGCATGTGCGGGTGTCGGAGTACGTACCCGAAGGCAAGGAGCTGCTGGGCATTTACGAGACGGGTGGTTTCGAGGTCGAAATGATCGTGCCGTCGCGCTGGCTGGTCTGGCTGCGGCCCGGCTATCCCTTTGCCGTCTTGCTGGATGAAACAGGCCAGGCACATGCTGGCGAGATCGCCCGCATCGCAGGCAGCGTGGACCCGGTCAGCCAGTCGGTCCGAGCCATCGGGCGACTGAGTACCGACGAGCAGGGGTTGTTGCCGGGGATGAGCGGCACGGTCAGTATCGAGCCGCCAGCCGCCGCCGTATCGGATGGGCAGGCACACGCGGGTGGTGACCCTGCGCCCCATCGTGTGGAGCAATGAGAAGAGTCGGATGACGCATCGTGCAATGAGGAGTGATGTTTCTCAGGCGCTGGCCGGTCTGGTCGAGCTGGAGCGCCGTGCTCGTGCCTGCGATACGCCTGAGGCGCTGGGCTGGCTGATGGTCAACGATACCTGCCAGCTTGTGCCCTATCGGCAGGCTGCTTTCTGGCGCGCGGATACCGGACAGATACAGGCCTTGTCGGGATTGGGCACACCGGATCGCAATGCGCCGTTCGTGGTCTGGCTGGCCGGCTGGATGCGCGGGCAGGCACAGTCCCATGTACAGCAGGCAGCGGTATCGCATACCGCAGGTGTGCCGGGTGCCCGTGCGGGGCATGACGCGCGTGCGGCAGATGTCGTGAGTCGACTGTTATCGGTCGATATGCAGGCGGCTGAGGATGCTGCCATGTGGCGCGAGCACCTGCCGGCGCAGTGTAT